>NZ_JBJMLX010000479.1:0-76022 GCF_045805085.1 Niastella sp. | reverse complement strand
TTGCCGGTGGATTGGTTACCTTAGCAGAAAATGGGGATCCCGTTATGATAGAAAACAAATTTATCCATCACGTTTATTTCTGGTTAAAGAATGCCGGCAGCAAGGAAGATCGCGCCAAACTCCTCGAAGGTCTGCATAAGCTGTCGAAGGTACCAACTATCAAAACCTTTCATATTGGTCAGCCGGCCGATACCAACCGCGATGTAATTGAACGGGGGTACGTATTCAGCTGGTTTGCTTTGTTTGATAATGGGGCCGACCAGGCAAGCTACCAGGTTGATCCTATTCACCTGAAATTTGTTGAAGACTATTCGCACTTATGGAGCAAGGTAATTGTGTATGATTCTGTAGATGCTAAATAACGGTGGCCCATGAACGGATACTTACTGCGGGAGCAGTCCTATACTGCGGGGGAAGCAACCTTTATTGATTGTATCAACGAGATAAACAACTATGCCGTTGCTTTTGAAGATGATACCGATACGGGGTATTTTTATGCGTTTATACTGGATGCGGAAGGAAAGCAACTGGTATTAGATGCGTTGCATATTTACAATATTGAGGAAGTGCCTGAAGAACTGCGAAAAGGTATTATCAGGATCATATGGTCGAAAGACTGGCAACGGTGCGCCCTGGTGATCAATAATTATTGCCACGCCATCTTTGATTTTGAAAATCATGGCGGCTACTGCCGGAACGAATTTCCGCCACCCAATGAATTCTGGACGAAAGGGGAAAGAACGCTCACCAATGAAATGGTAACGGCCCTGTTTAAATAAAAAATATCTGATCCCTTTATTCCGCCAACGGCGCCTTCCGGGAGATTTTCAGCGATTCGACCGCGGGTTGAATTAATTGCCTTGGTTGCAACGACCTGGTTGTTGAAAGCATATCCCACATAGTGGTGAAATCGCCTTCTGATTTCAGGTCTTTGATCAGGCGGTATAAGCGTTGTTGCATCTTTTCGCCCGACCATCTTTTTGCATAACCCGGTACCTCAAACTCCCAGATGTCGGTAAATTCCCAGGGATGAAAATATAAGCACAGGTAACCGTCTTTGTTCAGGGCTTTTATGGCCAGGTTTTTAAAAGCGCTGTAAGGCATATTTTTAAAGGCCAGCCAAAACAGCGGTATGCGCAGGCGTGAACTCACAGATGCCGGTACGCGCAGCATATTCTGATCGGTGTATATGGTGCGTGGCAGGTGAAGATCGTTATATCGGCCCGGGATCCAGGTAGGGTTTACAGAAGAATCGTAACTGTACCCGGCGGCAATAACATCAGCCATAGGTACTTTTTTCAACCGGGGCATTCTTAGGCCATAAACAGGCTGATTGGTAATATCTTCCAGTTCGAGCCGGCTTTGTAACAGGTCTTCTGTTTTGTACCGGGAATGAAAGAAAGTATGTGAAGCTATTTCGTGCTTGCGCGAGATCTGGCGAATGCTATCGGGATACCAGCTGGCAAAATTAGCGGTAGTAAAAAAGGTGCAGGCGGTATCGGCCCCATTTATGATGGCCATAGTAGATTGCAGGCCCTTGAAACCGATCTCCATTTGTTCTTCAATGGACAGGTTTTGATTATACTCCAGGGGCATATCAAACTCTTCTACATCAAAACTCATCAATATGTATCGCTGACGGCTCATGAATATTTGATTCTTTTACTATGTAAACAGGTCGGTGTTTGTTTTGCATAAATAGCTTGCCCAGGTAAATGCCAATGATACCCAGTATCATCAGCTGCAGGCCGCCAAAAAATACAACGGTCACTATTAACGAGCTCCAACCAGAGATCGTATACCCGAAATAGTAACTGTACAAGGCATAAGGTATATAAAGGGTCGATAAGGCTGCAAATGTAAAGCCAATATAGGTTGCTGCGTATAATGGTCTGATACTGAATGAGGTTATACCCTGTAAGGCAAACCGTATCATCTTCTTCGACGTATATTTTGAAGCGCCTGATCTGCGCTCATTCGGTTCATATTCAACAGGGATCTGCTTAAATCCTGCCCATTTTACCAGGCCTCTGAAAAAGGGTTCAAACTCGGCCAGTCCGCGCAGTACATCTACCACATTGCGGTTCATTAACCGGAAATCTGCGGTTCCTTTTTCAATTTTGATATCACTCAGCCAGTTTATGAGCTTGTAAAAAGCGTTGGAGGTAACCCGTTTAAAAAAGGGCAGCTTTTTATCTTCTTTTCGAATGGTGTACACCACATCATAGCCTTCCTCCCATTTTTCAAGCAAAGCGGGTATCAGGGAAGGCGGATGTTGCATATCCCCATCCATGGTAATTACACAATCTCCATCGGCTTTATCCAAACCGGCCTTGATGGCTGCCTGGTGGCCGAAATTGCGGGAGAAAGAGATGTACCGGATGTGATCGTCCTGAAGGGCCAGTTTTTTTACTTCGTGCAAAGTAAGGTCGTTGCTGCCGTCATCAACAAACAGCAGGTTGTACCGGTAAGGCAGGTCGGCAAACGTGCGTTTAATGGCCTTTGCCATTACGGTTACATTTTCCCTTTCATTATGAACCGGAACAATGATAGATACGAGTTTCGTCATGCCGTCATTGTTTTTAGGTAAATAATCAGGTTAGAGTTTAAACGCCAGCGTGTTGGTGGAATAGAGAGATGGTTGCAAATCAGGCCTTGCATGGCACATGCAGGATTACCTTGCGAGGATGACCCTGGCAAGTTTTCGTTCAGGCAAATGATTGGTGCTTTTCGATTGGGTGTTAACATCTCAATAACTACGGGTAAAACGGCATTTTTGACGTTTCCCCTATGTAGAAAGGCAAAAACTTCTCCAATTCCAGGAAAAAAAACGCTTATTTCCCGAAATATTGAAAATCAGTAAAATATACTTATGTGAATGTTAGGCCTTTACCTTGCTGGCGGCGGCTTCATCCACAAACCAGTGCAATTGGCCACTGGCAGGTTGAATGATCTGGGAAGGAAATTGGTCAACATTAGGTTCCCCCTTTAATACTTCATACAAAGCGTTGGCTTTGTTGGCGCCAAATGTGATAAAAGCCACTTTGCGGGCCCGGTTTACGATGGGGGCAGTTAAAGTGATGCGGTACATCTGCTGGGCGTCCAGGTAAAATGAGGTTACCCAGGCTTTTTGCTCATGGATAACGGGGGTGTGGGGGAAAAGTGAGAGGGTATGGCCATCATCGCCCATCCCATTTAGTACCAGGTCGAAGGAAGGGCCTTCGTCAGGAAAGTATTGGTGAAGGATGGCTTCGTAGGCTTTGGCCGAATTGTCAGGTGATAAAGTGGTGTCCATAATATGCACCTGGTCATGCAAAACGGGTACTTTTTCCAGCAAATGCTCAAAAGTCATTTTGGCATTGTTGCGGCTGTCATCAAAAGGCACTGCGCGTTCATCGCCCCAGAAAATATGCAGTTTGCTCCAGTCAATACGTTCCCGGTAAGGCGCAGCAGCCAGCAGTTCATACAGCTGTTTGGGCGAATTACCACCTGTAACCACCCAGGTAAACCGATCCTGTTTTTGCAGGGTAGTCTCTATGTTGGTAGTGATCCATTCAGCGAGGGCGTGGCTTACTTCGTCGGGAGTTTTGTATATATGGAGCATGGTAAATTAGTGCTATTTGTTCTTTATATATAGTATCAGGGTGAGCCACCCGCCAGCTGGCGGGTGGCTCACCCTGTAACGGTATTTTAAACTTTGCCAATTGCCTTATACTCCTGCCTGCACACCCTGGTGGCTCTGAGGTAAGGTGATCCAGTTGCGGCCATCGCGGGCGATGAGCGCTTCTGCATCTTCGGGTCCCCAGCTATCGGGTGCATAGTTTGGAAAATCAACCGGTGATCTGCTTTCCCATGCTTCCTGGATGGGCATTACCACTTTCCATGCAGCTTCAACCTGGTCGCTGCGCATAAACAGGGTAGCGTTGCCTTCCATAACATCCAGCAACAGGGTCTCATATGCTTCGGGATCATTATCGCCATAGGCTTCCTTATAATTAAAGGTCATATCAACCGGGTTCAACGCTACGGTTTGTCCGGGGCGTTTTGCCTGGAAGCGTAAGCGAATATCCATTTGCGGCTGAATGCTGATCGTAAGCCTGTTGGGCCTCCAGGTTAATGCCGCTTCCGGCGGGAAAGCGAAATTGGGCGCCTGTTTAAATTGAATGGTGATAACGGTTGACTTTTCATGTAACCGTTTGCCGGTACGTACATAAATAGGGACATCCTGCCAGCGCCAGTTGTCGATATAGAATTTTACCGCTGCAAAAGTATCGGTAGGAGAGCTGGGATTTATTTTATCCTCATTGCGATAGCCGGCTACTTTTTTACCCTGCATCCAGCCATCGGAGTACTGACCCCGCACGGCATACTTGTGCACTTCTTCCTTGCTGTATTTGCGCAGGGCGTTCAGCACATCTACCTTTTTATTGCGGATCTCATTAGCGTCGAATGATACGGGCGCTTCCATGGCCACCATGCACAACAATTGCAGAATGTGGTTCTGCACCATATCGCGCAGCGCGCCGGAGCGTTCGTAATAATCACCGCGATTTTCGAGACCAACGGTTTCTGCTGCGGTGATCTGGATATGATCGATGTAGTTCCGGTTCCAGATCGGTTCAAACAGCGCATTGGCAAAACGCAAGGCCAGGATGTTTTGAACGGTTTCTTTTCCCAGGTAGTGATCTATGCGATAGATCTGGGTTTCGTCGAACATCGACTTCAGCAGTTCATTCAGTTCATGCGCACTTTTAAGGTCATGACCGAATGGTTTCTCCACCACAATGCGGGTGCATTTGGTATCGTGACAAATATTTAAAGGGCCCAGTTTGCTGGCAATTTGTGGTACCAGGTGCGGGGCTACCGACATGTAGAAAATTACATTGGGATGTTCGCCATACTCCTGCTCTTTTTGCTTTACGATCTCGGCAATTTTCTGGTAATCGGCATCATTGCCGGCGTCCATTTGCAGGTAGCCGATATTTTTTGAGAACGTTTCCCATTGGCCGTTCTTATCATCCTTACGGCGGGAGAACTGTTGAATGCCCTCGTACAGGTGTTTCCTGAATTTATCATCGGTATAAGGGGTTCTGCCAATACCAATAATGCTGAACTTTTCAGGCATCCAGCCATCAATAAACAGGTTATATAAAGCGGGAGAAAGTTTACGCTGATTTAAGTCGCCACTGCCACCAAAAATGAACAACAAAGTGGCGGGCGGAGCTTTATGGTTTGTCATATTCTTATTTGAAGTATCAATATTAATTATTTCTTCGCCCACTCAGTATGGAATGTTCCTTCCTGATCGATGCGTTGATAAGTATGAGCGCCAAAAAAATCGCGCTGGGCCTGCAGCAGGTTTATTGGTAACTGCTTGCTGCGATAAGTATCGAAATAGCTCAGGCTGCTCAACAAGGCTGCGGCTGGTATGCTGTGCTGTATGGCCATAGCTGCTACGGCACGGGTACCGGCCTGGTTTGCATTCAATATTTTGGCTACCTCAGCATCTAGTAACAAATTCGTCAGCCCGGGGTTCGCTTTAAATGCATTTGCAAATGTTGGCAGTAATACTGAGCGAATGATACAACCACCGCGCCAAACGCTTACTACCTGCGGCATGGGTATTTGCATATCGAGGTCAATACCGGCCCGGTGCAGTTGCGCCAGACCCTGGGCATAACATATAATGGTAGCAAACAACAGGGCGTCGTGCACCTGTTGAATGAATTGTTCCTTGGGGGTACCAATTAAACTGGTTTGTTGGGGATACAGGGCAGAAGCCTGTACCCGCTCGGTTTTTAAGGCCGATAAGTTGCGCATGGCCACCGCCATATCGATGGTGGGAATGGGAACACCCAGGTCCATAGCGTCCTGTGAGGTCCATTTACCCGTGCCTTTGGCGCCCGCTTTATCGAGGATCATATCTACGAGGCGGTTAGGCGTTTTATCGTCGGGTTGTAAAAAAATGTCGGCGGTAATTTCAATAAGGAAAGAACGCAGATCGCCTTTGTTCCAGGTATCAAAAACAGTGTATAATTCGTCGTTGCTAAGGCCGGCGCCGCGATGCAGCAGATCGTAGGCCTCGCTTATCAGTTGCATGATGGCATATTCAATACCATTGTGCACCATTTTAACATAATGGCCGGCGGCTCCTTTACCCAGGTGGGCTACGCAGGGAACACCATCAACCTTTGCCGCTACGGCTTCCAGCATGGGACGCACATGGGAGTAGGCTTCCTGATCGCCACCAGGCATAATGCTGGGGCCGGTTCGTGCGCCTTGTTCGCCGCCCGAAACACCCATACCCATAAAATGAATGCCTTTGCCCTGCAGATAGGTAACACGTCTTAAGGTGTCGGTAAAATGGCTGTTGCCACCGTCAATAATGATATCGCCTTTTTGCACCAGGGGCAACAGGCTTTCAATAACATCATCAACCGGTTTACCGGCCGGAACAAGCATCATGATCTTTCGGGGAACAGCCAGCTGGCTCACCATGTCCTGCAGGGTGCCTACTCCTTTAACAGTAGTACCTGCAGTAGCGGCTGATTCCAGCGCGGAAGTTTTCTGATTGTCTTTATCAAACCCGATAACTTTAAAACCGTGATCGGCCATGTTAAGCAGGAAGTTTCTGCCCATAACACCGAGGCCAATCATACCGAAATCAAATTGTTGTGCACTCATTGCTAATAGATAAGGATGCAAAAGTAGGCAAATTGCAAATAGGCGGCACGGGAATGGTAAAATAGAAAATTATCAAATTATTGCCGCGTAACGGCAGATCGTAGCGTACAGGCAAACCATTACCAGGAGAAACGGTTGGTGTTATCTAACGGAAACGTTTTCGTAAAAAAGAATCCCCCGATGAATCGGGGGACTAATTCGTTTAAGGTCAGTATGAATGTAGAATTAAGATCTGTTAATTGTTGGCCGGTGGCTGAGCAGGTTGAGGTTGCTGAGCGGGCGGCGGCGGTGGCATCTTTTTTTCTTCCTTAGGTGCGGTGGGTTCAGGGTGTGGGTTACCATGGTGACAGCTAAAGCAGCCTACCGGCGGAACCGGATTCCCTTCATCCTTTTTATAATGGAAGAATTTTTTGTTAATGCGTTCGGTCATCCGCATCATTTCGCGGGCAGCACCTTTTTCACCCTTTTCATCGCTGGCGAAATCCAGTTTTTTAGGATTGTCTTTTTGCGCGGCATGACAAAAGCCACATTTTACGCCCAGCGAACTGTTGAACATATGCATTACACTGTCGAGCTGTTCATGCGTAGTGTGTTTGGGCAGCACTTTCAGGTTTTTGAAGATGGGATCGGCCGGAGCGCTGGCCGCAATACCTAATACTACCAATGCAATCAAAGTACCGGCAACCGTAATTTTCTTTTTAAAAAACATAGCAGGCTGTGTTTTAGCTATTGAAATGGGTTAAAAACTTGTGTTACAAGATACAGGATTCAGGGCACCAAACAAGGAACTAGTTTAACCGGCCCGTAATTATTGTGATGACCGGTGAACTTTTTTTCACGGTAATTGTTATATGCAGTGCGAATGGTCAATTTAAAATTTAATGCAAACTTTATATGGGTGGATATTATTTTAAGTTAACCTGCATTAAAATAAATTAACTTGCCAACAACGAGCAGAATGATTGTTATTCAATGCGAATAAAGTATCTTTGCATCAAGTTTTGAGTGATAATAGCATTCGGTAAGTGAACGATATATCTCGCTACGCATTTCTGCTAATAGTTGTTAGTCTTCCTTTACTCCCTGCTTTACCTCAGATCCATTAATAATTTTTAACCAATTTTAGTTAGTAGTATGAACATTTATGTTTCTAATTTAAGTTTCAATGTAACAGATGATGATTTGGAAGGCTTCTTTGCTGAATATGGCGAAGTATCTTCTGCCCGTGTAATCACTGATAAATTCACAGGTAAAAGCCGTGGATTTGGATTTGTTGAAATGCCAAATGATGAAGCTGCCAGAAAAGCAATCACTGAATTAGATGGTGGTCGTGTAGAAGGCAGAGAGATCAAAGTTGCAGAAGCTCGTCCTCGTGAAGAGCGCAGCAGCAATGGCGGAAATGGTGGTAATAATGGCGGCGGTGGAGAAAGACGTTCATTTAGCCGTAACAACAGCTATAACAATCGTTATTAATCCTGTTAGGTTAAAATATTAAACCCCGATGGTAGAACCGTTGGGGTTTTTTTATTATAACAGTGGCTTGCTTAAAAGGGTGTAGGGGATTTTATATTTTATCAGCAAATGGTTTGTACGGGCGCTGCCATGGAAAAGGTGAGCGTGGTACCCTCATTGTGCTGATTGTAGATGCTGATATTGCCGCCTAGTTGCCGGGCAGCCTGAACCACGTGCGAAAAACCGTTTGAGACTGTACTGTAGAAATAAGAGCCATTATTACGAACACGGATATGCACCCCTTCCTTGTTACAAACTGCTTCCACCCTGATACATACATTTTCAGTACCATTAATGGCGCCGCTTAACAGGTTGCCCAGCACATAGGCCAGCAAATTTTCATCAGCCTGAAGTTGGAATGTGTGATCAACATCGTTAATCACAAAACTCTTTTTACCGGTAACAAGCGGTAAAAGGCCTACCATTATTTGATCAATCAGTCGATGAAGAGGAACCGGTTCGGTTGCTACAGTTTGAGTAGACGATACGGGGTGAGTGTAATGCATCTGGCTTTTCATACAAAGGGATTTTAATTGACCTTTAAAATGCTCCACAGGGTACGATTGAAATAAGTATTAATAGCTGTACGGATCATATATATCAGAACCTTAACCAAAAGCTTCGTATAAAAAAGGCGCACAAATTAACGAACTAAAAATGTTAAAAAGACAATTGAGGATATCTTCTTCAGAAAATCTTAGCATAAATCAAGTTAAATATACATGGTTCCCTGTAATGCTGGTTTTTAGTTCCTTATAGAACGTTACAGCGATCACTTTATGTATACTACAGGCAAATTGCTGCAATTACTTTAATTTGTTTAGCAGTTTTAAAGCTGTTGTTTACCGGTTGCAAAATATTTAGCAGCATACTAAAAAAAGCCTGTTACTTTGCACCAACTTTTTTTAGTATGAAACCTGTTCGCTCTGCTGCTATAAAATTCATTTTTATTACGGTTCTTGTTGATGTAATTGGCTGGGGATTAATAATACCGGTAATGCCGAAATTAATTTCCGGATTGAAACATGTATCTGTAAACGAAGCAAGTAAATATGGCAGCTGGCTGGTGGGTGTGTATGCGTTGATGCAATTTGTTTGCGGGCCTATATTAGGCAGCCTGAGTGATAAATACGGTCGCCGGCCTATATTGTTGTTTTCCTTATTTGGTTTTGGTATTGATTATTTATTTATGGCGATGGCGCCCACCTATTGGTGGTTATTCCTGGGGCGGGTTGTCTCGGGCATTACAGGCGCAAGTTTTAGTACCGCTTACGCCTATATTGCAGACATCAGCACCAACGAAAACCGGGCAAAGAATTTTGGGATGGTAGGCGCCGCCTTTGGACTGGGTTTTATAATTGGTCCTGCCATAGGCGGGCAATTAAGTGGACTGGGTTTACGGGCGCCCTTTTATGCCGCAGCTATTTTGTGTTTGCTGAACTGGTTATATGGATATTTTATTTTACCTGAGTCGCTCGATAAAGAACACCGCCGTTCATTTGACTGGAAACGCGCCAATCCTTTTGGCTCGTTAATGCAGTTAAAAAAATATCCCGCTATTGGTGGGCTGGTGATCTCACTCACAACGGTATATTTAGCGGCCCACGCCGTACAAAGTAACTGGAGTTATTTTACTGCTTACCGGTTTCAGTGGGATGAAAGAACGATCGGTTATTCATTGGCGCTGGTTGGTGTGCTGGTTGCATTGGTGCAAACGGTGGTAATGCGTAAATTGAATCCGGTATTAGGCAACGAGCGCAGCATTTATATTGGGTTATTATTGTATTCGCTGGGTATGTTCCTGTTTGCATTTGCTACCCAAAGCTGGATGATGTTTGCCTTCCTGGTGCCTTATTGTTTGGGTGGAATAGCAGGGCCGGCGTTGCAATCTACCATTGCCGGTCATGTGCCTGCCAATGCCCAGGGTGAGTTGCAGGGAATACTGGGCGGACTACAAAGTGTCACTTCTTTTTTTGGTCCTTTGATAATGAACAATCTTTTTGATTATTTTACAAAAGATTCGGCGCCCTTCCATTTTCCGGGGTCGTCATTTTTCCTGGGGGCTGTGTTGATGTTAGTAAGCGCTATTCTGGCGTATCGCTTTTTATATAAAGAAAAACATATAATACCTGCATCATCATGAATTTACTGGGCAACCTTATATGGCTGGTGTTTGGCGGATTGATCGCCGCATTGGGTTATGTCATAGGCGGTTTTGTATTATGCATTACAATAATCGGTATTCCCTGGGGCATACAATGTTTTAAGCTGGCTGCTGTTGTGTTATGGCCCTTTGGTAAACAAATAGTACCCAAACAGGGTGGCGCAGGTTGTTTATCGCTTTTGTTTAATATCATCTGGTTGTTGTGCGGCGGTTTATATACGGCATTGGTGCACCTGGTTTTTGCCGCTATTTTTGCTATTACCATCATTGGAATTCCTTTTGCGCGCCAGCATTTGAAATTGATGGAACTTTCCCTGTTACCATTTAGCCGGGACGTGATAAGTTAGTTCCCGTGTTAATTCATTTCTAAATAATCATTAATCTCTAATTATAGTAAACAAATTCCGTTATTGCAATCGGGCGTTTAGGGATAGGGGATCGTATTTTTACTATCCAGGCAGATATCGTGCTTTATTAGTGTTCATAACTGCCTGACTTTAAGATGAAACAAAAAAGACAACCATTTAAATGTGGCCGGGCACTGTTTTTGCGCTAAACATGGCCGCCTGGAAAACCGGCAAATAAACACATATGTTTACACACAGGGATTGGGGCATTGCTTTTTCACTTATGGCCGTATTAATTGTGGCGGTAATTGTATTGAGCAGTTTGAACCTTTCTTTACCCGGAGAAAAAGCTCCCCAGGTGGCAAAAAGGGATTCAACAGTAATTATAGTTCCACGCCGGTTCGGTTTGGCCCTCGATTCATTTAATGTTTCAGAAAGCATTATTCAAAAAAATGAATACCTGACTTCCATCCTGGAACTGTATAACGTTGATAGCAATACTATCAAAAACCTGCAATCAAAATCAAAATACGTATACGATGTACGGAGGATGAAAGCCGGTTCGCAATACACGGTGTTTTCTTCAAAAGATACTTTACATAAAGTTTGCTATTTTGTTTACCAGCCTAACGCCATCGATTATGTGATGTACGATCTGACCGATTCGGTAAAAGTGGTAACCGGCAAACGGCAGGTTACAGCCCGGTTGGAAACTGCTTCGGGTATCATCAACGGATCGTTATATGAAACCTTTCAAAAATCAGGCACCGATCCTGCATTGGCAATGAAGCTGGCCGACCTGTACGCCTATACAGTAGACTTCTATTCCATACACGATGGCGATTATTTCAAAGTGTTGTATGAGCAACGTTATATAAAAGACGAACCCGTTGAAACCGGCGCTATTCAATCGGCCGTGTTCTCCCATAATGGCGAAAAGTTTTATGCATTCTATTATAAACCCGATTCAACAGATGCCGGCGACTACTACGACGAGAAAGGGAAAAGTTTGCGTACCTTATTTTTAAAGGCGCCGCTTAAATTCAGTCATATCACTTCAGGGTATTCATTAAGACGTTTTCATCCGGTTCAAAAAAGATGGAAAACGCACCTGGGTACTGACTATGCTGCACCGGAAGGAACGCCGATCATCTCCACCGGCGATGGTGTTGTAATAGAATCTGAGTACAACAACAACAACGGTAATTTCGTAAAGATTAAGCACGATGATACCTATACCACGCAATACCTGCATATGACCAAACAGGCAGTACGCGCCGGACAAAGTGTACGCCAGGGTCAGGTTATTGGTTATGTAGGTAGTACAGGCTTGGCTACAGGCCCGCACGTATGTTATCGTTTCTGGAAGAACGGAAAACAGGTGAACCCGTTACAACAAAGCTTCCCGCCATCCATACCATTACCGGATTCTGTAATGACCCGCTTTAGCGATTATGTATTGAAACAGCAGCAACAACTGAATACAGTTAACATTGGTGCTGTGCAAACACTCTCCATGAATTAATTTATAGAATTGATTAACAAGCCGATTGAACAATAACCAGTAAACTGGCATACGCTTTGGAAACTGGAGGGCAACAAACACCTTCAAACATGAAAAAGTATGTTTTGCCCCTTCTCTTGTTTTGCCTGGTTGCATACGGTTCACAAGCTCAAAAACTGACTCCCGGAATAAAAGGCGGCCTTAATATTGCCGACGTAAGCGGCTTCAATGGCGATAACCGGTTGAGTGGCCACGTAGGCTTTTTTTTACATAGCAAGATCAATTCTCAATGGAGCTTTCAACCGGAGCTGCTTTATTCGGGCCAGGGCCAGCAATATTGGGTAGGCAGGGATGAGTATACACTGGCGCTTAGTTATATTCAAATACCGCTGATGGTCCAGTTTCATCCTGTAAAGCAATTCTACCTGGAGTTTGGCCCGCAAATAGGATTCCTGCTTTCGGCGAATGCTAAAAACGATGGTAATAAGTCAGAAGTGGACCAGTACTTCAAAAAAGTAGATGCTGCTATTGCGTTGGGCCTCGGTTTTCAGGTTACACCGATGTTAGGCTTTTATGCCCGGTACAATGCCGGTATTGCTGATATTTCAAAAGATACCAACCCGTTTTTATACCGTGATAATTATAACCGCGTAGGCCAAATAGGAGTGGCTATAAGTCTGAAGTAATTATAATAAAACATTGACCTGTCAGGTGGGTCACTCTTGCAGAGTGGCTCACCTTTTATTTTGCCGGGGTGGGTCGTCCGCCAACTGGCGGATGACCCACCTGATAGATTTAATGCTCTTAATTTATCCAGCGTTCAAAAAACTCCCAGGTGCGTAACATTTGATCTATGCGTTGCCGGTTATCGCCGCTGCGGGTTATTTCATGCGTGGCATTGGGATGCCGTACATATTCAACCGGGCGGCCCAATACCTTCAGGCTCCGGTACAACATTTCGCTTTCAACAAAACCGGTGCGGCGGTCGTTATCGCCATGAAAGATGATATAAGGCGTGGTTATATTCTGTACGTAATTAATGGGTGACTCCCGTTGCAGGTTTGCTTTAGCCGTGGCTTCCCAGGGATAACCGCCAAAATAGTACGGCACCAGCCGCCAGGCATTTCCTTCTCCAAAGAAAGTACTGAGATCGTATACGCCGCGTTGCGAACAGGCCGCTTTAAAGCGATGGTCATGCGCAACGATCCAGGCTACGAGATAACCGGCATACGATCCGCCGGTAACAAGCAGTTTGGACGTGTCGGCCCAGCCTTCGGCAATAGTTTTGTCCAAAGCAGTTAATACATCACTGGCTGGGCCCTTGCTCCAGTCGTTGATATTAGCGCGCAAAAAGCTTTCACCATAACCACCGCTGCCACGCGGGTTGCAATACACAACGCCGTACCCTTTGCTGCAAAAGAACTGGTATTCGTGCCACATGGTGTTTTCGCCCGGTCCCCACATGGCAGAAGGGCCGCCATGGATCTCCAGCAAGAGGGGGTACTTTTTCCCAGGTTCATAATTAACCGGTTTCATTATCCAATACTCGATGGTCATTCCCTTGTTATTAGTAAAGGTTTTCTTTTCAGGAATGGAGAGTTGTTTGTCCTGCAACCACGGGTCGTTGAAATTACTGATGCGTTGCGCGTTCTTACCATTAACATCGGCCAGGTACAATTCAAAAGGATTGGCCGCTTCGGTTTTTACAAACACCAGCTTGTTATTGACCACATCAAAACTGCTGACGCCGCTGTTATGATCGGTTAGTTGTTCAACCTTTTTAGTGGTTACATCTAACTTGTATATGGGAAAGCCGCCATTGCTGGGTGACGTGAAGTACAGGTATTTTTCATCAGCACTCCATAACAGGTCCTCCTTTGACCGGTCGAAGGGCAGTACGATCATGTCTTTTGCTGAACCATCAACAGGCATAATGGCCAGTTGCGGGATCGTAATCATATTCACCCTGGAAAACTGAAACGCCAGCCATTTACCGGAAGGAGAAAGGGTAGGCGTGGTGAACTGTTTTCCTTCCTCCCCCAATAACTTGCGAAGCTGACTGCCGTCATCATTTGCTATAAAAATCTCATTCTCCTGTGAGCGGTTGGGATGTTGTGCCGAATCAATATCGCCCGAAAGGATCAGCTGTTTTCCGTCTGGCGTAAAATCAACTTTTGAAAAGGAATAAAAGCCATGGGTCACGGCAGTAGGCACATCGCCCGGTTTTGTTCCTGTAACGAAGCACTGATTAAAACTGAGATCGCCATTGATGTTCCGCTCGTCCTGGAAGTTGAGTTTATTCATCACCCGGGCCTTTTTATCGGTAACGTTGTTATCGAGGTAAGCCCTTACTTCTTCCAACGTGCCATCGGGGTTTGGTTTGGCGTGAGAAGCTTTCAATTGTTCATTATGCGTGAAGCCCGGTTTTTCCAAAGGCCAGCCGGGTATGGCCTTATCGGCATTCAGGATGGAATCTTTTAATAGTTCTGGCAGGGAAATATTTGAGGTGAAAAGAATTTGTTGGCCGTCGGGGCGCCATTTAGGCGTGCTGGCGCCATACCTGAATTTTGTTAGTTGAATGGCTTCACCACCGTCGAGGGAGATCAAAAAGAGCTGCGGCTTATTGTCAACCGTTCTCACAAAGGCCAGCTGTTTACCATCGGGGCTCCAGGCCGGTTGAGTGGCGCTTTCTTTAGTCGTTAACTGCCGGGGTGTTGCATTGCCTTCAGTGGAAACCATCCACAGCTGGCTTACATACTTATAGTCCAGCTTGCTGTCGCTATCATTTTCTATGGTTGTTACGGTAAAGGCGGCTTTGCTGCCATCGGGTGAAAGGGTAACATCGCCGATGGACCGTATTTTGAGCATATCTGTAACAGTAACCGGTTGTTTGTTCTGACCCTGTATTTTGAGCGAAAAGAGCAGCCAAACGCATATCATAAGTCTTTGCATGATAAGGGGTTTTGTAGTTGAATGTAGCAATTCAGGCATATTTGACGCTACCGTTTATATATTAACAATTTGAGCAATGAATAAGGCGTGTTCATTGTCGCGTAATTCCGATAATTTTGTAGTAATTATATATCTATGAGTGAAACTACAATACCCGCTCTAACCCCAAAAGATTTTGCCACCGACCAGGAAGTACGCTGGTGCCCTGGATGTGGTGACTACTCCATTTTGGCACAAGTGCAAAAGATTATGCCGGGCCTGGGACTTCCAAAAGAGAACATTGTTATTATCTCCGGTATCGGCTGCAGCAGCCGCTTCCCCTATTATATGAACACGTATGGAATGCACTCGATCCATGGCCGGGCTACTGCCATTGCCAGTGGATTAAAAGCTGCCAGACCTGAATTAAGTGTTTGGATCGTTACTGGTGACGGAGATGGTTTAAGTATTGGCGGTAACCATACAATTCACTTGCTGCGCCGCAATTTTGATGTGAATATAATGCTCTTTAATAACCAGATCTATGGGTTAACCAAAGGCCAGTATTCACCCACTTCAGAACAACATAAGGTAACCAAGTCAACGCCATACGGCAGTATCGATCATCCGTTTAACCCGCTGGCCCTGGCCATGGGCGCCGATGCTACGTTTATTGCCCGCTCCATGGACCGTGATCCTAAACACCTGCAGGAATTATTGATAAGAAGCCATAAACATAAAGGCGCTTCTTTCCTCGAGATCTATCAAAACTGTAACATCTTTAATGATGGCGCTTTTGAGCAGTTCACCGAAAAGTCGACCAAACTTGATAATACGCTGTTCCTGGATCAGGGCAAACCGCTCATTTTTGGCGCTCAAAGTAATAAGGGCATTAAGCTGGATGGTTTTAAACCGGTAATAGTTGACCTGAACGAAGGCGTTTCTGCCAATGACCTGTGGGTGCACGATGAAAGGGATTTTTATAAAGCGCAGATCCTGGTACGCATGTTCGATGATCCGCGGATTGAAGGACATTTGCCCCGTCCGTTTGGCGTGTTTTATGAAACAGACCGCCCTTGCTATGAAGAAGTAATGCAAATGCAACTGGAAGAAGTAATGGCAAAGGGACCTGCCAACCTCGATAAATTATTACGGGGTAAAGAAACCTGGACCATTGCCTAGGCGTCAAAAGCGCACATTCCGCAAACTATAACAGATACGCATATCTTTTTAAGCCCGTTTTATTCAAGCGGGCTTTTTTATTTCTAACCCCTACCATTGGTGGCAGTTACGGAATAAAAAAATGCCAGCGATGGATATCGCCGGCCTGTGCTTACCTCTGAAACCACAAAAAGAAAGAAGTTAAGCAATATGTTGTGATACGATAATCTTAATGGAGGTGGGGTTCAATGGATGATGGACAGAACGGGTATATATGAAAGAAGGTGATGCATCGGTACATGCTGGCATAAATGCCGGTTGCATGTCTGGGATTAACCCCCTTCTACGGTTTAGTAAATTAAAGCTGGCTGCCTACACAGGAGTAAGAGCAGTTAGTTTCAGTTACTGGTACAATTTTTTTGCAGTTTCTAAGACACAAAAGGTCAGCAACACGTGATCAGGTAAACAGAGATAATTAAAAAGGGTGGCGGACAATATATGGAACGAATAGGTTAATATCCGTACTTGAAAACAATTCTAATAATTAAATGGAAATTGGAGGGTCAACAGAAATTGGATGGTTGGAAATAGGGAGATTGGATTATTACGTTTGTGTGAGTTGCCGGTGAGAAGGGTAGTTCAGCACATCGCCCGGTAAAAATAAAGACTGTTTTCTATAAAATCAATATTTTTCTTAAAATTTTTTAATGTATGGTCTGCCAGCTTATTAATCTTAAGTTGGATCAAATTACAATTAAAAAAACGGGCATGTCTTTATCTCACGTCTGAGGCTTCCAATTCCTTTTCGGCGGCCTTTAACAGGCTGGTCCTTTTATACTCATACCACCATTTGGGGGCGGTTTTTTTCATCAGCGTATCGATATACCGCATCCCGATCAAATTCCACGCGCCTTTGAGCTTGCCGCTCATAGAAGCTTGTAAAGCTCTCAAACTCATAGCAAAACCACTGTCAAGGTATTCCATATGATGCCAGTAACCGGCAGGCATAAACAGGGTATCGCCATGGTTCAGGATCACTTCATATCCCCTGGCCAGCTTCAATGCGGGGAACTTGCTATAGTCGGGATGGCCGTTCTCATAATAGTTCGAAAAGTCAGCCAGGCTCAACACCTCAAAGGGCTTGCGGTATAGCTTGTGTTGTTCTTCAAAAGGGAATAACAGCACGCGCTTACGACCGGTAAACTGGGTATGCAGAATATGCGACATGTCTATGTCGAAGTGCATATGCGTAATACTGGTGGCCCCGCCTACGAATAACATAGGGTATTTTTTAACGAATCCCTTCATTAAATGCTCAGGCCAGGTAAAGTCTTCCGTTAGCTGGGGCGCATGATCGAAAATATTGAAGAGAAAGATCCGCCAGGCTGCCGGTCCATGACTCACCATGTCGATGTACTCACCAAAAGTTTTGTAATCGTCAGCTGTGTTAATGGGGGTGTAAGCGTCGCTCTTAACGTTGTTGTACAGTCCAACTCTTTTACTACCTACTATTTCTTTAAAATATTCCCAGTTCCATTTGGCTACGGCAGGCCAGTCTTTGGCCAGCTTTGTAATGACAACTGGTTGCAATGGCAGATAGTAACGCTGCTGAAAGTCTTCTGCGCTGATAGTATCAACACGGTCAACAGGTTGTAGTTGCATGAAAATAATTTGCTCAAATTTAATATTAAATTCATTTTCGGCGCATGATGTAGTACTGAAAACATATACAGCTTTAACATTTACATAAATAATGACATGTGTAACCGGGGCGCATAATTTGCCGGTATCATTATGAGACTTTAGTTAAAAAGTATAATTTGCCGTTATGTTATTACATCTTCATCCGGAAAATCCACAACCGCGAAATATTTCCACTATCGTGAAAGTTTTATCGGAAGGGGGGATTATTATCTATCCAACCGATACGATCTATGGTTTGGGCTGTGATATCTTTCAACACAAAGCTATTGATCGTATTTGTCGTATCAAAAATATTGATCCGCAAAAGGCGCAGTTGTCGTTCGTGTGTTACGATCTGAGCGATTTGAGCCGGTATACGAAAAGCATCAGCACCCCCATGTATCGCCTGTTAAAGCATTACCTGCCGGGTCCGTATACTTTTATTTTACCAGCCAGTAAGGAAGTTCCCAAAATTCTGCAAAGCAAAAAGAATACCATAGGGTTGCGCATCCCCAATAACCTGATCGCCCGCACCATTGTAAAAGAGCTGGGCCATCCGATATTAAGTACTACATTACCGGGAACCATGGTTGAAGAATACACCGATCCCGAGCTCATGCATGATAATTTCGAAAAGCTGGTTGATGTGGTGGCCGATGGCGGTATCGGCGGCATGATGCCCTCCACCGTTATTGATTGCACCGGTGACGAACCCGTATTGATCCGCCAGGGAGCCGGGGAGTGGGATACGGCTGACGTAGATTGAGGTTTTTGTGGTTAATTGTAACTTTAATGTCTTTAATAAATTTGAAGGTAAACAGGCTGAAGTAAGAAGTAGGAAGCTCGCGAATTTTCTTACCTCGTACTTCTTACTTGGTATTGTTAATGGCACGCAAGTCAAATTTTAAGAAAAAGCTCGTTTGCATATATGAAGACCGAATATCAGAAATTCTTCCCCGATCATTTTACCCTGGAAACACCCCGCGTATTATTGCGGTTAATGACCCCTGCCGATTATGAGGCATTTTTACCCCTTGCCCGGGACAAGGAGATCTGGAAATATTTCCCAAAAGACCTAAGCAATGAACAGGAGCTATCAACCTGGATGCAGCAATCATTTAGTGAAAGAGGGGCGGGCCTTAGAATGCCGTTCACCGTTATTGACAAGCATTCCAACGAAATTGTGGGCAGCACCAGTTATTTGAATATTTCTTTTTATGACAAGCGCCTGGAGATAGGCAGCACCTGGCTGGGAACTTCGTTTATAGGAACCGGTGTGAACCGCCAGGCAAAGTTTGCCCTGCTGTCCTTTGCTTTCGAGGTGATGAAAATGGAACGGGTGGAAGTAAAAACCGATAATTTGAATGAACGCTCCAAGGCAGCCCTGTTAAAAGTGGGTATGAAGCCCGAAGGTATTTTACGCAGCCATATGCTCATGCACGATAACCGCCGGCGCGATTCCATTTATTTCAGCATCATCAGAAGTGAGTGGGAAGAAAGGAAGATGAACTTTTTCCCGGAAATGATATAAATAATTGATCCCACCTTCCCGATCAGCGTTACATATCCAGCTCCAGCTGGTTGCTGGTTAGCGAAAACGAGCGGCGGTGATAGGGCGTGAGGCCAAATTCTTCAATGGCTTTGCGGTGTTCGGCCGTGCCATAACCCTTATTGGTGATCCATTTATACTGCGGAAAATCAGGATGCAGGTTGCGCATAAAATCGTCGCGGTAGGTTTTGGCCAGAATGCTGGCTGCAGCAATGGAGGCGTATTCCGAATCGCCTTTAATAATACACTGATGGGGAATGCGCTTGTATTTAGTGAACCTGTTCCCGTCGATGATTAGGAATTTCGCCTTTGTCGTCAGTTTCTCAATGGCCAGGTGCATGGCCTTAAAAGATGCGTTCAGGATATTAATGCGGTCAATTTCTTCATGATCTACGCTGCCTACCTGGTAGCAGATGGCATGTTTTTCAATAAACTCCCTCAATTCATACCGGTCTTCTTCGGTCACCTGCTTGCTGTCATTCAGCTTTTCGTGGTAAAAACCTTCGGGTAAAATAACTGCAGCCGCAAATACGGGTCCTGCTAAACAGCCGCGGCCTGCTTCATCGCAGCCGGCTTCAATGCGTTCAGTTTGGTAAAAGAGTTTTAGCAAGGGGTGTATTTGAGCCCAAAAATAAGGGATGCCACTATTTAAATATTATTTATCAACTTTGTTTTTTTACACATCACATTCCCAATATGGAATTAAGCACAATAGCCCTCGCCTTCCCCGCTTTTGAAAAGGATTTGCAATTGGAAATCCAGGAGCAGGGCGAGATCCGGTCGTTCAAAACGGACGAGCAATTGATGCGCACCGGCCAGTATTTCCGTTCAACCATGCTGATCCTGAACGGTCTGGTGAAAATTTACCGGGAAGACGATGATGGAAATGAGTTTTTTATGTACTACCTGCAACCGGGTCAGGCATGCGCATTGTCAATGGTGTGTGCGGCGGAACATAAAAAAAGCGCCATAATGGCAAAGGCGGTGAAGGACACAGAAATTATTGCCATTCCATTGGAGTATATGGAAGAATGGATGGGAAAATACAAAAGCTGGAGCCAATTTGTAATTAGTACATATCGTTCGCGTTTTGAAGAATTGCTGAGCACCATCGATCATATTGCGTTTCGCGGCATGGACGAGCGGCTGGAATTCTACCTGAAAAAACACCAGGAAACGCTTGGTACGAATCTCATTCCGCTCAATCACCAGGAAATTGCCAATGAACTCAATTCTTCCCGGGAGGTTATTTCGCGCCTGCTTAAGAAAATGGAACAATTTGGCAAAGTAAAGCTCAACCGGAATGCTATTGAAATTATTCAATTGTGACCTTCGTCACCTATCAGGCTTTTTATTTCCCGCATCTTCACCCAATGATTGCATGATTCAGGACGCCAATGCCCGGCTCGCTGTTGCATGATCATTTAAAACCTGTCTGTTGTTGTTTTACTGAATTATTTATTTAAATGGAAATATCCGGTTATTTAGCAGCCGTTTTAATTGGCGTATCATTAGGGTTGATAGGAGGCGGTGGGTCAATACTTACCGTACCCGTGTTTGTGTACCTGTTGCATGTGCACCCGCTATTGGCCACCACCTATTCGTTATTTGTGGTGGGCAGTTGTAGCCTGGTGGGGAGTGTGCGTTCCTACTATAAAAGACTGATCGATTTTCAGGTAGTGCTGTACTTCGGGCTGCCTTCACTGTTATCGGTATTTATTGTACGGCGGTTTGTGTTGCCCATGATCCCCGATCATTTATTCACCGTGGGTGAACTTGTTGTCGATAAAGGTGTTTTTTTAATGGTCCTTTTTGCCTTATTGATGCTGGCAGCAGCCACCTCAATGATACAATCAGGTACCAAACCACCAGCACCAGGTGTACCCAAAGAACGGAAAAGCGGATTGCTGATCCAGGGTTTACTGGTGGGCGCTGTTACGGGTTTATTGGGTGCAGGCGGCGGGTTTTTGATTATCCCGTCACTGGTCCTGATCAGTAGATTGCCGATGAAAATAGCGGTGGGTTCATCCCTTACCATTATGGCCATCAGTTCGTTTTTTGGATTTTTCAGCACGTTGTCGCATTATACAATAAACTGGTCGCAATTGTTGTTGTTTACAGCTATTGCGGTGTTGGGAATTTTTGTGGGAACCGCTTTCTCAGATAAAATACCCGGCCAATCGTTAAAAAAGGGATTTGGCTGGTTTGTGCTGGCGATTGGCTTATTTATACTGGTGCGTGAACTGTTCTTTTTTAGTTAAAAAATAACCCTTAAAACGCTCTGTGATAAAAGTCATATTCTATTAAAACCATTCTACAGAAATTGCGTTGATCATTTAAACAGCATTGTTATGAAGATAGAACAAATTTATACCGGTTGCCTGGCACAGGGAGCATATTACATCGAAAGCGAGGGAGAAGCTGTGGTAATTGACCCGTTGCGCGAAATAGATCCATATGTTCAAAAAGCCAATCGTTCTGGCGCCACTATAAAGTATGTTTTTGAAACGCACTTTCATGCTGATTTTGTTTCGGGCCATGTTGATCTGGCAAAAGAAACCGGCGCTACTATTATATATGGTCCCACTGCCACGCCCACGTTTGCTGCACACATTGCTACCGATGGTGAAATATTTAAAATAGGCAACATAACTATTACCGTATTGCATACGCCCGGCCATACCATGGAAAGTAGCTGTTACCTGTTGAAAGATGAACAGGGAAAAGAAGTAGGATTGTTCAGCGGCGATACCTTGTTTATTGGAGATGTGGGCCGTCCTGACCTGGCGCAAAAAGCGGATCATATTACCCAGGAAGACCTGGCTGGTTTCCTGTATGATTCACTGCGTAATAAAATAATGCCCCTGCCCGATACGCTGACCGTATATCCTGCACATGGCGCCGGCAGCGCCTGTGGCAAGAACATGAGTAAGGAAACTACCGATACGTTGGGTCATCAGAAACAAACGAACTACGCTTTACGTGCCGATATGACCAAAGAGGAATTTATAAAAGAAGTTACCGAGGGATTAACGGCGCCGCCACAATATTTTCCTTTGAATGTGCAGTTGAATAAACAGGGGTATGAAAGCATCAATGAAGTGTTGAAAAAAGGTACGCATCCGTTGGGTGTAGAAGCGTTTGAAGCAGCAGCCAATGAAACCGATGCGCTTATTCTCGATACGCGCGACCCGCAAACATTTGCAAATGGATTTATTCCCAATTCAATCAATATTGGTATCGATGGCAATTTTGCACCCTGGGTGGGGGCGCTTATCCCTGATATTAAACAAACCATTTTGATCGTAGCGGAGGAAGGCCGCCAGGAAGAAGTGGTTACCCGCCTCGCCAGGGTGGGTTACGATTATGCCATTGGGTATTTGCAGGGCGGTATTAACGCCTGGAAAAAAGCAGGAAAAGAGATCGATACCATTACTTCTATAACAGCCACCGAACTGGCGGCTATACAGGAAGCCGATGGCAATATAAACGTGTTGGATGTACGTAAGCAAAGTGAATACGAAGCGGAACATGTGAAGTGTGCGGTAAACGCCAGTCTGGATTATATCAACGACAGCATGCAACAGGTGGATAAAAATAAAACCTGGTATGTGCATTGTGCAGGCGGCTACCGCTCCATGATCTTTATCTCTGTATTAAAAGCGCGCGGGTTCGATAACCTGGTTGATATAAAGGGCGGATTTAAAGCACTTAAAGACTCCGGTAAGTTTACGATAACTGATTATGTTTGTCCAAACACGATGTTGTAACCGCACCTCGAAAAATTTTAGTAACTTATAGCTGTGTGATTTATGTCGCACAGCTTTTTTTTTGAAAGCACCATATTTACAAAAAATTAGTCATCATGCAATTTTTGGAATGGATAAAACAACCCTGGCCCTGGTATGTGGCGGGCCCGTTGATAGGGTTGGTAGTGCCGCTGCTGTTGATCATGGGTAATAAATCATTCGGGGTTTCTTCTTCCTTGCGGCATATTTGTGCAGCCTGTATACCGGCTAATATTCCTTTTTTCAAATACAACTGGCGAAAAGAAACCTGGAACCTGTTTTTTGTAACCAGTATCCTGCTGGGCGCCATCATTGCCACCCAATGGTTAAATAGCGGCAAACCCATTGTGGTGAATCCAAAACTGGTGAATGAGCTGCAGCAGTATAATATTCATAATTATTCCTCCATCGTTCCTATAGACCTGTTTAACTGGCCTGCTTTATTAACGCTGCGCGGATTTATCTTACTCGTGGGCGGCGGATTTTTAGTAGGCTTTGGTACCCGCTATGCAGGTGGCTGTACATCGGGACATGCCATCATGGGCCTTTCAAACCTGCAATGGCCCTCTCTCGTAGCAACCTGTTGTTTTATGATCGGTGGTTTTATTACTGCCAACCTCATTTTACCTGCCATCTTACACCTGTAAAGCATTGACTATGGAAACGAAAGACGTAATAACACAACCAACAATAGCAAAGGAAACCAATACCGATTTTGAAGTACGCTCGCTCGATACAATTTGCATCAACGAGTCACGTATAGAGCACACGTGGTGGCACTCGTTAAAATATTTAATTGCGGGTTTGTTGTTTGGCATTCTGCTGGTTAAAGCAGAAGTGATCTCCTGGTTCCGCATCCAGGAAATGTTCCGCCTTCAAAGCTTTCATATGTATGGCGTAATTGGTTCTGCTGTAGTAACAGGCATTATTTCTGTTGGTCTCATCAAAAAATTCAAGATTAAAACAATATATGGCGAACCTATTGATTTGCATCCCAAGCAATTCAATAAAGGGCAGATCTATGGCGGTCTGTTATTTGGCGCCGGCTGGGCAATGACCGGTGCATGCCCCGGGCCTTTGTATGCATTGATAGGAACAGGCGCTACCGTAATCATTGTCACTTTATTAAGCGCCATTGCAGGTACCTGGGTGTATGGCAGCCTGCGTGAAAAATTACCACATTAATTTGGTCGCTAATATGTAATATAAGTATCTTTAATACCCCAACCCAGCCGTCACCGTTCTACTGAAATACCACAGTCGGGATTAATTACTCTGCGGAATTATTGTACTACAAAGGATGTTGCGAAGCATTGTGCATACTCTATGAATGAGTTAACCATAGTTCATACCGGACTATTCAGTCTTTCCATTGCTTTAACTAAAATTGACTGTATATGCAAACCAACAATTCAACTGCAGCATCACGCCGCGACTTTTTAGGAAAGATCGCCGCGGGCGCAGCTGCACTGGGTACTGTTTCCCTGGCTCCTTTTACCGCACAGGCCTTTCCTGAATCAGCAGACCATGAATATATCGGTGCTGAAGAATGGTTCAATAAGATAAAAGGAAAACACCGCATTGTATTTGATGCTACACAACCGCATGATCTGATGCCATTTGCCTGGCCAAAGGTTTTTTTATTGACGAATGCTGCTACCGGTACGCCTGAAAAGGATTGCAGTGCAGTAGTAGTGCTTCGGCATGAAGCGGTGGGCTATGCTTTACAAAACGAAATGTGGGAAAAATACAAACTCGGCGAGCTCATGAAAGCCAATGACCCACTTACAAAAGCGCCGGCTACCCGTAATCCTTTCTGGAAACCAAAAGAAGGTGATTTTAAAGTGCCAGGTATTGGCAATGTGGCTATTGGTATTAATGAACTACAGGATAGTGGGGTTATGTTCTGCGCTTGCGAAATGGCTATAACAGTTTATAGTGCTGTAGCGGCAGACATGATGAAAATGGATGCTGCAGCCGTGAAAAAAGAATGGCTGGGCGCCGTGCTGCCGAACATCCAGGTAGTGCCTTCCGGTGTTTGGGCATTAGGCCGCGCACAGGAACATGGCTGCTCCTATTGCTTTGCTGGTTAGGCTAAGCTGTTAAATGGAATGATCCCCCTTTTCTTAACCCCGTCTATTATACAAGTGTCATGTTGCATGCCGGGTTTAGGTCCGGTATGCAACATTTACTGTTAGAACGATCTGCTTGTTATATCATGAACCGTAATTTGCTAATTGGATTATTGGCGATAGCAGTGCCTGTTGCCATTTGGGTGAATATTAAATACCACACGCCGGTTGACATACAACAAAAAGCAACCGCGGTGGCTTCAGCTGCACCCGAAATGCCCTGGCAACCGCCTGATAGTAATACTATCCCGGGCACGCCGGCAGGTGAACAGATCCGTTATGGCCGCGACCTTATTGCCCATACTTCCCGGTACCTGGGCCCTAAAGGAACAGTAGCGCATATCTCCAATGGAATGAACTGTCAGAACTGCCACCTGGCGGCAGGCACCAAGCCCTGGGGAAATAACTACAGCGCCGTAGCTTCTACCTATCCCAAATACCGCGACCGCAGCGGGTCCATAGAATCTATTGAAAAAAGAGTGAACGATTGTTTTGAAAGAAGCCTCAATGGCAAAGCACTCGATAGCAACAGCCGCGAAATGCAGGCTATTGTAGCCTATATGCATTGGCTGGGAACCGGGGTAGCAAAAGGTAAAAAGCCATTGGGCTCGGGCATTAATTCATTGAAGAACCTCAACCGCCCGGCAGACCAGGAAAAGGGGAAAATGGTATTCATTGAAAAATGCCAGCTCTGCCATGGCGCCAATGGTGGGGGCATGCGCGATACTGTTACGGGTATCGGTTATATATATCCACCATTATGGGGAACCGAAAGTTATAATATAGGGGCGGGGTTGTTCAGGTTATCACGAATGGCCGGTTATGTAAAAGACAATATGCCGTTTGGGGCTTCATATAGCAATACGCAGTTAACAGATGAACAGGCCTGGGATGTGGCCGCCTTTATTAATTCCCAGCCACATCCGCATAAAGACCTGTCGAAGGACTGGCCGAAGAAAAATACCAAACCCATCGATTATCCTTTTGGTCCGTATGCAGACAGTTTTTCAGTTCAACAACATAAGTACGGTCCGTACGATCCTATAGCAAAAGCTGCTAAGAAAAAGTAAACATCTTATTACCTGACTTTTAAATCAACGGGTATGACCAAGAATAAAATGTTGATCGTTGCACTGGCGCTGATGCCGGTGTTTACGCTTGCCCAAACAGGGGCCTACAAAGTGGTCTTTGATATTACGAGTGGCGATACCGCTGCTTACAAAACAGTGATCAGGCAAGTGCGGGGCATATCACAGTCGCGGCCAGACGCCCAGCTGGAGGTGGCCATTTATGGTGATGCGCTGCCAATGGTCATCAAAGACAAATCGATCATTGCCGATGCCATCCAGGAATTAAGCAGCAGCAAAAAAGCCAGTTTTAAAGCTTGCGCCGCCACCATGAAGCGCAACAACATCGATAAAAGCCAGTTGTTAGCTGGTGTAGAAGTAGTACCCGATGCCATTTATGAAATTGTGACAAAGCAGCACGAAGGATGGGGGTATATTAAAGTGGCTCAGTAGTGGGCCTGCCACCTGGAACTTGAAACCTGTAACTTGTAACCTGGAAAGGCAGTTCGCAATAACAGCAGCCCCAAGGTAGTAGTCTTGTGCCTTGAAATCTTGAAACTTGTGGCTTTCCGGTATTACCTTTGCGCCGCAATGAATACCATATCTAATGAACAACGGGCCAACCGGGCAGTATCCAACTGGATATTTTTAGGGGTGATTATGTTATTAGTGCAGGTGGTATTGGGCGGCGTTACCCGCCTAACCGGTTCAGGCTTATCAATTACCGAATGGGATGTAGTTACCGGCTTTCTGCCCCCGCTGAACGAACACCAGTGGCTGGAAAAGTTTGCCAAATACCAGCAATCACCGCAATACCGGTTGCTGAACTCCGATTTTACCCTCGCCGATTTTAAATTCATCTTTTTCTGGGAATGGTTTCACCGCCTGTGGGCCCGGTTGATTGCCGTGGCATTTGTAGTAGGTTTTATATACCTGCTGGCAAAAAAGCACATAAAAAAAGAGATGGTGAAGCCCCTGCTCATCCTTTTTATCTTTGGCGCCCTTCAGGGAGCCATTGGCTGGATCATGGTGGCCAGCGGCCTCACCGGCGATGCGGTATACGTTCGTCCCACCAAACTGGCCATGCACTTTATTTTTGCCCTCGCATTAATCAGTTACGCTTTCTGGCAGGGATTACAGTTAAAAGTGCCTGCCGGCAAACGCACCAATCTCCCCGGTATACATAAATGGTCCTGGGCGCTGGTCATTCTTTTATTTGTGCAGTTGATTTTTGGCGCCTTAATGGCAGGTCACAAAGCCGCCACGGCCGCGCCTACCTGGCCCACCATCAATGGCAGCTGGGTGCCAGCCGGTATGTTAAAAGAAGAACCGGTAACCCTTAATTTTTTCGAGAACAAGATCACCATCCATTTTGTGCACCGGGGGCTGGCATACGCGTTATTAATTTTGATAATAATTTATTCCGCAAAAGTTTTCCGCATACCATCAACCAGCGAAATTTTCACTAAAGCCCGCCGTATTCCCTTGATATTGGTAACGCTACAGGTATTATTAGGCATTCTATCGGTGTTAACCAGTACCGGTATAATACCCAATCACTGGGGAACGTTTGAGTGGCTGGCACAGTTGCACCAGATTACAGGCATGTTATTACTGCTGAGCCTGGTTGCCATGGTATTTCTTACCCGGCAATCATTCTTTAAGCAACCTTCATAATCTTGGCACTGTCTTTTCGTTTTAGTAGTAAATTGGGCATGAAGCCGGTTTACTCGGGCGGCTCACGTTTAAGACTATTTTAATGAAACTTTTTTTGAAGGGATTATATTACTCTTTTCCTGTACAGCTGGTGATGCTGCATTTTAAGAAATTTCAGGTGCTGCTCATCTTCTGGTTCGTTTTGTTCAGCACGGTGAATGGTACTTTTATGAAATCATTCGGCGCCGATTCCCTGTACCTGGCGCCCGAATACCTGGGCAATGTAAGCATGCTGGCTGCCTTGTTTGTAGGCCTGGCCATTGGCGTGTTTATTATGAGCTGGAATATTACCACGTTTATTTTATTCAGCCGCCATTTCAGGTTCCTGGCCACTACCAGCAATCCCTTTTTAAAATATTGTATTAACAATGTGATAATACCACTCGTATTCCTGCTCTTTTATTTTTTCAGGGCAATGGAATTCGAGCGAAACAAAGAACTGATGACGTTTGGGGAAGTTACCCTGCTGGTGCTGGGATTTTTGAGCGGGCTGACCCTGATCGTTGTTATTTCCCTCTTCTATTTTTTCAGGGCCGATAAAAATATCATCCGGCGGCTTACCCCGGTTATCAGTAACCCCCAGCTATTCAAAGCGCAGTTCAAGAAGGATGAAATGAGACTCAACCACAGCCGGTTGATAAAAGTGGAAACCTACCTGAATGCCATGCTCAGGATCAAAAAAGTGCGCGACGTGTCGCACTACAGCCGGGAGTTTATTGAAACCATCTTTAGCCGGCACCACTTTGCGGCGGTGGTCTCTATTTTCATTGCTTTTATCGGGCTTATTATAATGGGTTTTTGGTTGGATAATCCCTTGTTTCAGCTGCCCGCCGCTTCGGGCATAACGCTTTTCTTTGCGATTTTGATCGCCGTATCGGGCGCTTTCTCCTATTTTCTGCAGAGCTGGAGCATTCCCTTCCTGGTAATGTTATTTGTTGTAACGAACGTATTATACCGTTACGAAATAATTGACCCCAGTAATAAAGCCTACGGACTGAATTATAAAAACAAAAACGAACGGCCGTTATATACTTCCGAAAATTTGTTGTCGCTGTGCACCCCGGAAAAAATGGGGCGCGATAAACAACAGTTTATCTCCGTACTGGAGAACTGGAAAAAGAAACAACCGGAAGCAAAGCCATTGATGTATGTGATAACCACTAGCGGTGGGGGTAATCGCAGCGCCACCTATACCATGAATGTGTTGCAACACCTGGATAGCCTGACGCATGGCGAATTGATGAACAGAACGGTGCTTATTACCGGTGCATCAGGCGGTATGCTGGGCGCTACCTATTTCCGCGAATTATGCCGGGCCAGGTCGCAAGGCAGGCACATCAATGTGCAGGATAAAATGTACCAGGACGATATTTCAAACGACCTGCTAAACCCGTTGTTTACTTCGTTTGTGGCCCGCGATCTCGCGGCCCCTGCGCAACGGTTTAAGGTTGGTCCGTATGAATATATAAAAGACCGCGGTTATGCTTTTGAACAAAAGCTGAACGCCAATACCCGGGGCATGCTGAACAAAACGTTGAAAGACTGGTACGAGGATGAAAAGAAAGCCCGTATACCATTGATGTTGTTTAACTCGGTGGTTACACGCGATGGCCGTAAAATGATCATCAGCACGCAACCCATGAGCTTTTTAATGCGGCCCGGGTATGATAGCAGCCATATGGAGGATGCTGATCCCGACGCTGTGGATTACCAGGCGTTATTTGCCAAACAGGACCCGCTGAATCTGCGCATGCTCACTGCCCTGCGCATGAATGCAACCTTCCCCTACGTGTTGCCCAATGTTTGGTTACCCAGCGACCCGGTAGTGGATGTGATGGATGCCGGTTTGCGCGATAATTATGGCCAGGAAACCGCCTTACGCTTTATACAGGTATTTCAGCAATGGATCCGCGACAACACCTCAGGTGTAGTGCTCATCCATATCCGTGACCGTAAGACGGGCGGTTGGGAGCATCCCTATGAAGCCACCAATATAACAGAACTGGCTACCAAACCCATGTTGCTGCTGGAATACAACTGGTATAAAATGCAGGAGTATAGCCAGAACGACCTGATGGGACTGGCGCAGTCCATGATGGGCAATTACTTTAACAATGTAACTTTCGTATACGTGCCTGAAAAAAGTGAGGCAAGGGCCGCTTTAAATTTCCATCTTACCAAAAGCGAGAAGAAAGATATTGCCAGTGCATTGAGCAGCCCGGGCAATCAGCAGGCATTCGAGAAGTTTAGCCAGTTAATAAAAACGCCTCCTCATTCGCTTACGATACGTTAGCCGCATGGATCAGTTTAAAATACTGCGGTAACACTTTTATATGTAAATGCCGCTGGCATTCCCACGGTTCCCCGTCAATATGAATGGGTGCTTCCGCCGGGTTGCTGATGACTAATTCATCTGTTTGAAAATAGATCACCGGCGATCTCATGGAGTTTTCGATGCGCCTGATACGGCCGGTGAGCACCTGCCGCATAACGGTTAACAGCAGTAACGGCTTGGCTATCTTTTTTACGATCACCACATCCAGCAAACCATCGCTTAAAACAGCCTTGGGGGCTATTGTGAAATTATTGCCAAACTGGTTGCTGTTGGCAATGCTCAAAAAGAAAGCTTCAGTAGAAAATTCCAGTTTATTGGCATTAACCCGGAAAGGATAAGGTTTTGCGCGTAAAAAATGGCGGGTGGTTAACGATACATAGGTTCCCAAACCCCGTTTAGGTTGATCGGCAAACTCGTGCGCAACCTGGGCGTCAAAACCCAGTCCGCAAAGCATACAGGCAAAATGTTCATTCACCATAAAACCATCGGTTAAAATGGCTTTGCCGGTAAAAACGATCTCCAGCGCTTTTGCACTGGCTTTGGGAATGCCGGCGGCCAGCGCCAGTCCATTCCCCGACCCCATGGGAATGATACCAAACTGCACGCCCGTCTGGGCCAATGCTTTAACCACCTGGTTCACCGTTCCATCGCCCCCGCAGATAACTACATCGGTAACCTGCTCCTTTTCAATTTTTTCCTGCACAAAATCATAGTTGGCATCGGCCGTTGTAGGCAGTATTTCAAAGGGGATCCCACGTTTTTGGGTTTCACGGGCAATCAACTCTTTTAAAGAAGATTTGCCTTTGGTACCGGAAATAGGGTTAATAAGATAAATAATCTTTCGCTGCATGTTATCAAATTACAAAGGGCAAAGATAATAGCCCCGGGATTCATGATAGGTTAACTTTCTTCTTTTTGCTGACAAACTTCCTTTTTCGACAAACAGCCATTTTACCAGCCGAACGCCACCATTGTCTTTTTCTTCCCGGTTGCCGAAAAGCTGCCAGGTTCATCTAAATAAAAAATTGCATGCCCAATTAACAGGTTGCTTTGTTGAGTAAAACGTTCATCTCATCATAAATAATATAGCCATGAAAAATGTTATTGTAACAACTATTATTACGGTGACCCTGATAACAGGATCTGCAACCGCCCAACAGGTAAACCGGCCTTTGGCAACGGAAGGTATGCAATCGTTGCAAATGAATACCCTCCATATCAGCAAGGTGCATGTACGAGCCGTGCGCGATTTTCTAAAACGCGATAAAACAGCTTCTAATGTTGATTGGATGATCGTTGAAACCGGGTATGTAGCAAAGTATACCGATGAGAACAACAGCAATTGCAGAACAGTATACAACAACAGAGGTGATTTTGTTTATACCATCAGGCAGTATTGCGAAAATCAAATGCCGCGCGACATCCGGCATATTGTAAAAAGCCAGTATTACGATTATACTATTACCCTGGTAGAACAGATTGAGGAAACCCGGCGGCCACCTGTATATGTGGTACACCTGGAAGATGCCACTACGTTAAAGAATGTGCGCGTTTGTGAAAGGGAAATGGAAGTAATGTTGGAGTACATGAAAAGCAATCTCTGACAATTATTCAGACCGGTGTAGTGATAAGTCCCCACCAACCTCTTCGCCAGCTGGCGGAGGAGGAAAGGAGGGGGCATTTTGTTTTAAAAAGACTGTAACATAATTAACCGCAGCAACGTCAAAGTTTCAAAATAAAACAATGACTCAACCCAATATAATTTATCAATATGCGTTTGGGCAGCGGACAGATACTAATAAGCGTTTTTTATACATATTCTGATTGCCGCGATTGTTTTTCCATAATTCCCAATTAACAGAATCTTAACTGCAAATACGTAACGTACTGAAACATTCAGCAAATGCTGTGCAGGAGCGGATCTGGGACACTAAAATTTATCATATTAACAATTGAACTATTCAAGCGCTGAACATTAGCTTATCATGTGCGGAGCCCCAATACCATTTCAAAGCAACCGCTTATATAAGCGAATACATTGCACTGGATTGTTTAACCTAAATAAAGTATAGCGATGAAAAAATTAATTATGGCCACCGGTTTAACTGTTGTGGCGCTAACGGGGTGTGCCTACTCCCAACAAGGCAATACATTGGCAGCTGCCAAAATAAGAGCATTAAAGCCAGCCAATCAGTACCTGAACGATGTTAATATACGCGCCATGCGCGATTTTGTAAGCCGGTATGGTGATGTAGCAGATGTACTATGGCATAGAAGTAATGATACTTATGTGGCCGTGTTTTTTAAAGATAGTGTACAGCACCGCGTTATATACAGCAGCCGCGGCGACTTAAGTTTTATAATGAAGTATTATGAAGAAAGCCGCATGCCCCGCAATATTCGTGCACAGGTAAAAAGCACTTACTACGACTATAAGATCTATGTTGTCCAGGAAATAGAAACCCCCGATCATCCCACCGTATACATAGTAAATCTGCAGGGCGAAAATGAATGGAAAAAAGTAAAACTTTGCCAGGGAGAAATGGAAATACTGGAAGAATTCAAGAAAGGAAAATAAGCCGGTTGATACCTGCTAAAGCATTGTTAATGCGGCTATAATACAGGAATCGGGCTTTAACATACCCTTTGTAAACGACATTCACTGTTTCCCATCTATTACAGTATAAAAACAAAATGGAGGAAACAGATTATGAAAAAGATTTTTACACTTGCAGCCATCCTGTTTAGCATAACAACTTTTGCAGCTGAATATCCTGGTCCCAATGATAGTAAAGTAGCTATCCGAAGTTTTAGCGATGCTTACATCCAGGTGTTTATCGATGGTAAACAATATAACGTAAATCAAAACGGGTTTGCCTTTGATAACATCTGCTCTGGCCGCCACCAGATTGAAGTTTATAAGATAGATAACTATGGCAGGTTCAGGAGACGTCCACAAAGAGTGTACAGCAATGTAACTTTTGTTAAGCCCTGGGAATCGCTGAACATCAACATCGATCGTTTTGAATGTGTAAATGTTCAAACCCGGTTTGATCGCGATGACCGCAGAGGCGGATATAACCAGGGTGGTTACGATAGAGGCGGCTACGACAGAGGTGGATATGACAGAGACAGAGATAATAGCCGTGGCCCCGTATATAATGACCGTGACGACCACTACAGACACTAAACTCTAAATCAGATAATAATGCCTCCCGGTAAATCGGGAGGCATTTTCTTTTATAATACCATAATTGTATTGCTTATAGCTTACAGCTGTTTTTCCTCCAGTTTCCATTCCGGACGGATAAAATGGCAGGTATAACCGCCGGGATTTTTTTGCAGGTAGTCCTGGTGATATTCCTCTGCATCCCAGAAATCCGATTCCGGGGTAACAACTGTTACGATGGGTCTGGAATAAATATGGGCTGCCGTCAGTTCATTGATAAGTTCAGCGGCTACCTGCTTTTGCTCCTCGTTGTTATAAAAGATAGCCGAACGATAGGAGGTGCCAATATCATTTCCCTGGCGATTGAGGGTGGTAGGATCGTGGATCTGGAAGAAAAATTCCAGCAGCTTACGATAGGTCAGCACATTGTCGTCGAATGTTACCTTAATGGCTTCCGCATGTGTACCATGGTTACGGTAAGTGGCATTGGGAACATCGCCGCCGCTGTAACCTACCCTTGTTTCTTTTACCCCCGGCAGCGCGCGGATGAGTTCTTCAACGCCCCAGAAACATCCACCAGCGAGTATGGCATTTTGTATTGACATATGATTTATTTTTTACCTAAGGATTGCGTGTATCAGTTGCCAAAGGTAATGTATAAATCGGGAGTGGAGCCGAAGGAGGCCTTTAACACTCCCTTAGTAAACAACCTGTTTCCAAAGCCTTCTATTATACAAACAAACAATTGGAGGAAACAGTATATGAAACAGATTTTTACCTTTATCGCAGTATTGTTTAGTATTAGTTCTTTTGCCGCTCCCGGTCCTAAAACTTCTAAAATAGCAATCTCAAACAATAACCGTACTGAAACCCAGGTTAAGATTGACGGTGCTGTGTACAACCTGAATAACACTTTTGTATTAGATAACATTCGTACCGGTTATCACAATATCAGTATTATCCAGTTAGAAAAATTTGGATTTAGAAAAATGCAAAAGACAATTTATAACAGCACTATGTCAGTAGCTCCTGGTCAAATGATCAACATCGACATTAACCGTAATGGCCAGGTAGTTGTTAAAACTTCAAACAACAACCCGTTTGACCGGAACGATCGTAACACCCATAATGATCGTTATGACAACAAAGGTTACAATGATAACAAAGGTTACAACGACCACGATAACAGGAACAACAATTACGGAAGACATTAATAAGGGTGAATAAAAAGAAAAAGGGTCCCGACTGAAGTCAGGACCCTTTTCGCTTTAATAAGCTGCTATATTTATAATGGCTTTATGCCCAGAACTTCGGTCATAAAGCGTTCAGTTTCTCTTTCAACGCCCGGTACGTCATTCGATCTTATCCAGGAACCAATTACATGGTTGCCGGCTTTAGGCATAGCCACTTCACGTTTTTTATCGTTGGGGGTGCCAAGTTGCGCAAACATGGTTTTAATAGCGCTTACTTTCACGGTGCTGTCCTGGTGAACAGGGTCTTTATAGTAATACAATGTGAGGGTAGGCTGTTTTACCTTTTCAAATGTTTCCTTCTTCATGGTTGTTTCCACCAACTCTTCCAGGTTAACCGCCGCCTCAATGCGGTAGTGGTATGTCCAGTATTTGCGATAAGCTTCGCGGGGATCATCTGAGTCGAGGTATTGTGATTTCTTCACCATTCTGGCCACCTGTAAACCCCAGGGATTGTTCAAGATCCAGGCAGTGCCATCATTGATCTCGATATTGGGCGATAGTAAAATCAATGCGTATACATCGGGATATTCAGCCGCCAGTTTCAGCGCCAGTGTACCACCGGTTGAAGTGCCAACCAGGATAACTTTATTGCCCAGTTGTTTGCCAATGGCCAGGGCTTGTTTGGCAGTTTCCCAGAGGTTGTCGGACGTTAAGTTAACCATGGGCTCGGTAGTATCGATGCCATGTTCGGCCAGGCGGGATAAATATAAATTACAACCGAACTTTTTGGCCAGGTCGCGGTGAACGGGATCACCTTCCCCCTGCGAAGCTGTAAAGCCATGCAGGTATACCAGCGCATATTCGGTTTTATTCTTCAGTGAATCGTTGGCCCATACGATCCGGGCTTCATTATCGGGTTTAACTTTATGACCTGCTTCCTGTTGCTGAACATAACTGACCAGGGCAGCGGGTTCAGCCGGAACAGCCGGCATAGTATTAGAATAAACAGGTTTGGAAGGGTGGGGCCCTAACAAGTATACAAGGGCTAAAACTGCTACAATCAGAAGGACCCATTTTATTTTACGCATATCGTAAATTTGGTGCTGAAATTAACGGCTTTTTATCTACCGTAAAAGCATTGAGTGATAATTAAAATGATATTTTTATGAATTCAGACACCGGCAGGTATTTGATGATCGTTGGCGGCGCTGTGGTGGTCATAGGCCTGGTGATCTATTTCTTTCATGATAAACTGCATTGGATCGGTCATTTGCCGGGTGATATCCGGATAGAAAAAGAGAATTTCCGCTTTTACTTTCCTATTACCACTATGATCCTGGTTAGCGTTATTGTAACGGTGGTGCTTGGTATCATTCGCAGGTTCCTGTAACAAATATCACACATAGTTGATAAATTTTTAATTCCTTTGCGCTTTCCTTCCTGTAGAAGAACCCTGAACAGCCCCTATTTTTATTAATTGTTTGTATGATCCCTAATAACCGGTTCATTTCTTTGGATGTATTTCGTGGCCTCATCATTTGTTTGATGATTATTGTAAACACACCCGGCAGTCACGATACTAATTTTGCCCAGTTGGAACACGCTGACTGGAATGGTTTTACCCTCGCCGACCTGGTATTTCCTTCTTTCCTGTTTGCTGTGGGAAATGCGCTGTTCTTTTCCATGCAAAAATGGAAGACCATGACGCAGGGCCAGGTGCTGGCCAAAATAGGCAAACGCACCCTGCTGCTATTTATAATAGGTTACCTGCTGCACTGGTTCCCGTTCTTTGAAACCAATGACCAGGGGCATCTTGCCTTTAAATCCTTTGCCGGAACACGCATAATGGGCATATTACAGCGAATAGCGTTGTGTTATGGCATGGCGACGTTAATGATTTATTACCTAAAGCCCAAAGGCGCGCTGATCGTTTCCGTTCTCATCCTGATCGCCTATCAATTCATGCTGCTGTGGTTTGGTGAACCCGGCCATGAACTGGAGATGGCAGGTAATGCGGTAACAAAATTAGACCTGTGGTTGCTGGGCCCCAATCATATGAACCATGGCGAAGTAGTACCCTTTGAACATGAAGGATTATTAAGCACCCTGCCTGCCATCACCAATGTGGTAGCAGGTTACCTGGCAGGCTGGTATATTCAAACCGCAGGCAAAACAAAAAGAATGCTTGCCTGGTTAATAGCAGCAGGAGCCATATTGACGGTGCTGGGGCTTTGCTGGAATGTTGTTTTCCCCATCAACAAAAATCTGTGGACCAGCTCTTTTGTGTTGTACTCCGTAGGCCTGGATTGTTTACTGCTGGCCGGCATAATTTACATAACTGATTTTTTAAATATAACCCGCTGGACCTGGTTTTTTGAAATGTTTGGCAAAAATGCCCTGTTTATTTATCTGTTGTCAGAAGTAATGGCCATCCTGTTGCGGGCGACTCATTTGTACAAATGGATATTTAACCATATTTTTATCGTAGCCGGCTTGTATACCGGTTCCCTGTTGTTTGCCATCTGGTTTATGCTAATGTGCTGGCTTACAGGCTTGATTTTAGATAAGAGAAAAATTTACATCCGGGTTTAGCACTTCTATCCATAAAAACCCGTATTGACGTTAATTAATTATACATAAAGTTTCCGCTTTTGCTTGCCCCGCCCGTTGATTTGGCGTACCTTTGCGCCTCGTTTGCCATTGCTTTCGTAAAAGCAATCAAAGGCATTCATTATTAAGAATTTAAAAAACATTTCCCGTCAGGAAAAAGGAATTTATGGATATCAGAAATATCGCCATTATTGCCCACGTAGACCACGGTAAAACAACCCTGGTAGACAAGATCTTACACGCTACCAAAGTGTTTCGTGATAACCAGGAAACTGGTGAACTGATCATGGACAGTAATGATCTGGAAAGAGAGAGAGGAATCACCATTTTTAGTAAGAACGCGGCTGTAACGTACAAAGACGTTAAGATCAACGTAATTGATACCCCGGGCCACGCCGACTTTGGTGGTGAGGTAGAACGCGTACTGAAAATGGCGGATGGGGTGTGTTTGCTGGTTGATGCCTTTGAAGGACCCATGCCACAAACCCGCTTCGTATTACAAAAGGCGCTGCAATTGAACCTGCGCCCGATTGTGATCATCAATAAAGTTGATAAACCCAACTGCCGTCCCGATGAAGTGCATGATGCGGTATTTGAATTATTCTTCAACCTCGACGCTACTGAAGAGCAGCTGAACTTCCCTACTTACTACGGTAGCGGTAAAAATGGCTGGTTCAACGATTCATTAACTCAATGTGAAGATATTACGCCATTGCTGGATGGGATCATTAAACACGTACCACCGCCAGCGGTTAGCGAAGGCACCCTGCAAATGCAGATCACTTCCCTGGATTATTCTTCATTCCTGGGTCGTATTGCCGTAGGTAGAGTTGCCCGTGGAGTGATTAAAGAAAATCAGCCCATTTCATTGATGCAAACCGATGGCACCATAAAAAAGACACGTGTACGCGAGTTATATGTGTTTGAAGGCATGGCCAAGAAAAAGGTAACTGAAGTAATGGCCGGCGACCTGTGTGCCGTAGTAGGTATTGATGGATTTAACATTGGCGATACCATCGCTGATTTTGAAACCCCCGAAGCATTACCGGTTATCAGTGTAGATGAGCCAACCATGAACATGCAATTCTCCATCAACAATTCACCATTCTATGGTAAAGATGGAAAATTCGTTACCAGCCGTCACTTGCGTGATCGCTTAATGAAAGAAACAGAAAAGAACCTGGCATTAAGAGTGGTAGATACCGAAGGTGGTGATGCCTTCATGGTATATGGCCGTGGTATCCTGCACCTGGGTATTTTGATCGAGACCATGCGTCGTGAAGGATATGAATTAACTGTAGGTCAACCCCAGGTTATCGTAAAAGAGATCGATGGTAAGAAATGTGAACCATATGAAATTCTGGTGGTAGATGTTCCCCAGGAATTTGCTTCAAAAGTAATTGACCTGGTAACCCGTCGTAAAGGCGAAATGCACGTAATGGAAACCAAGGGTGAAATGCAACACCTGGAGTTCGAAATTCCTTCACGTGGTTTGATCGGGTTGCGTACACAAATGTTGACCAACACGCAAGGTGAAGCTGTAATGGCCCACCGCTTCAGTGAATATAAACCCTGGAAAGGCCCTATCCCCGGTCGTAACAACGGTGTATTGCTGGCCAAAGAAAACGGATCTACTACCGCGTACTCCATCGATAAATTACAGGACAGAGGTGCTTTCTTCGTTGACCCGGGTGAAGAAATATATGCCGGCCAGATCATTGGCGAGCATATTAAACCAGGCGACCTGGTAGTGCAAATTACCGAAGGAAAAAAACTCACCAACATGCGCGCCAGTGGTAGCGATGGTACTGTTCATATTACTCCGAAAACGCTGTTGACACTCGAAGAATGTATGGAATACATTCAACAGGATGAGTGTATCGAGGTAACGCCTAACTTCATTCGTATGCGTAAAACCATACTCAATGAAGAAGAAAGAAAGAAACAGGCGAAGTCAATGAAGGCGGAAGCTTAATAATACTTATATAAGTTTTTATAATGGAAAGGAGTTGTCTGCAAAGGCAGCTCCTTTTTATTTGCAATGGCATCTGGATTTTCGTTGTATTTTTACAACCTGGCTGTTGTCTTCAATCATTACATTAAACATGAGTATACATATTGAAACGGTTCGTAGTTCAGCAGGCAAAAAAGGAATATTTTCCATTATAATCCCTTCCTGGAACAACCTGCCATACCTGAAATTTTGCATTGAGAGTATACGTAAGAACTCATCCCTGAAACACCAGATCATTGTTCATGTAAACGAGGGAAAAGATGGCACGCTCGATTGGTTAAAAGACCAGCCTGATGTTGATTATACATACAGCGAGAAGAACGTTGGAATATGTTATGCTTTAAACTACTGCCGTCAACTGATGGCAACCGACTACCTGCTTTATATCAATGACGACATGTATGTTTGTCCCGGCTGGGATAAGCATTTGTACGATGAGATACAGGGCATAGGCCATAAATACTTCTTTTTATCAGCCACCCAGTTTGAACCGGAATCACAAAACCCCTGTTGCATCTGCGTCAATTATGGAACATCGCTTGAAACGTTTCGTGAGGCAGACTTTTTAAAGGAATTTGATTCCTATGAAAAGAAGGATTGGCAGGGCTCGAGCTGGCCGCCAAACGTGGTGCATAAAGATATCTGGGACCTGGTAGGAGGTTATAGCATTGAATTTTCACCTGGCATGAGCTCAGATCCTGATTTCTCCATGAAGCTTTGGAAACTGGGAATAAGAATACATAAAGGGATAAGCAAAAGCCGCGTGTACCATTTTGCCGGAACGTCTACAAGAAGGATAAAAAAGAACGACGGCTACTATATGTTTATCAATAAGTGGGGAATGAGCACGCGCATTTTTCAAAGGAATTACCTGCGCCTGGGTGAAATTTACCAGGGACCTGCACAGGAAGCAGCCACTTCTTTTAAATTAAGAGCGCGCAATTTGTACAAACGATTGAATGCCGCGTTTAAAAAAAAGATATAGCCTGCCACTGCCATTAAGATCCAAAATACCAGACCATCATGACACCACTTTCCGTTGTTATCATAACCTTTAATGAGGAGAAAAATATTGGCCGCTGCCTGGAAAGCGTAAAGGATATTGCCGACGAAATTATTGTGGTAGATTCCCTTTCGACCGATGGAACAAAAGCCGTTTGTGCATCCTATAACGTTACCTTTATAGAGCAACGGTTCCTGGGCTATATTGAACAAAAGAACTTTGCCCTGGACAACGCTACACATGAGTATGCATTATCGCTCGATGCCGACGAATGTCTTACCGAAGAATTGAAAAAGAGTATCCTTATCGAAAAGGAGAAGGGACTTACTTTCGATTGTTACAGAATGAACCGGCTCAGCTCATTTTGTGGTCAATGGATCAAACATGGTAACTGGTACCCCGACCGGAAGGTCCGCCTCATCAGCCGGAAAAAGGGAAAATGGGGTGGGGTGAATCCGCACGATAAAATAGAGATGAATGAGGGCGCCACGCTGAAACAATTAAAGGGCGATATGTTGCATTATACCTATGACAGCATTGATCAGATAATGGAACAGACGAACAAGTTCACCACTATTCAGTCAAAGGCCATGTATGAACAGGGGAAAAGAGCCAGCCTGGTAAAACTGGTCATCAATCCCTTTATAGCATTTATCTCAGGGTATATCTTCAAACGCGGCTTTCTCGATGGCTACAACGGCTTTATCATTGCCCGTTACGCGTCACATGCCACCCTGGCCAAATACGCCAAACTCCTGCACCTGCAGCGGAAAAATAAGCGCTAAGCCCACTGAATGCGGAAATTTAATATATAAAGCAGTAAAAGTTTTTCGTTGTATTTTTGCGCCGTAATTTATTTGCTATGGCAAGAGGAAGTTTGATCGTGATCTTATTGCTGCTGCTGTTTTTTCTACCTGCCGATTTGTGGGCTCAATGCTCCATTTGCACAAGGACCGCCCAGCAATTAGGCGAAAGGCCTGCCCAAGCCCTTAATTGGGGCATTATTTACCTGGGGCTTACTCCATTTTTAATCATCGGCTATATTGGTTACCGCTGGTGGAAGGACAATAACTAAAAGCCTACGCTTTAAATGATGCGGTAATTCTTATAAGTGAACAGTTGTTTCCCCGTTAATTTTTGAATGGCATACAACACTCTTTCCTTCAGGGACATATTGTTTTTGACAGGCTTGTAATCAAATACCCAGTCCTGGCTGTTGATGCGGTTTTGCATGATGGCGGGATGTGAGCCTTTAAATTCTTCCAATACATCAACCAGGGTGAAATCAAAACCCTTTTTAAACTTTTCACCTAACTCAAGCAGTTTGGAATCGTCGTGATATCGCTTGGCCATTTCAATTGTTTTCTTCGCCTGTTTTTCAGGATTTCTTACATAACTGTAATGGTAAACTGTTGCATCGATCAGCTTCACCTGTAATTTCTCCCCCTTTTCTTCCAGGAAATTGGCGGGGTCATTGTATTTTCTGAATCCTTGCGAATCGCGGTAGGAGCGAATGGAAGGCAGGGGGCGAATGATGCGGATCTCTTTATTATGAAATCTTCTTGAGGGACCGTAGTGTTTATAATCACCAAAGAAATTGATGAAACGAAATAAAAGGCCATCTACACTTTTATCATTCAGATAATCGGTCATGGCTTTTCTGATGGCGGGGTAATCTTTTTCGTGGATCACCTCATCAGCCTGGATATGAAAGGCCCAGTCGCCAGTGGCATGATCGAGACCAATGTTTGATTGCTGAGCGAAAACCAATCCATTGGCACGCGCTTGCTCGTCCCACACTGTATCTATGATCTTGATCTTGGGATTGTTCATGGCCGCAACCGCTTCCCGGGTACCATCGATAGAATCGCCTATTACCATAATGAACTCATCGCAAAGCGGCAACACCGATTGTATGGACTCAATAAAAGGATAGTCATAAATAAACCCGTTTCTTATATAGGAAAATGCGGTCACTTTCATGAATCAGTGGGATTTGGCCAAAAATACCCTGTTTTAGCACAAAGGCAAATAATTTTTATATTTCTTCCGGGATCAGGCGTATTGTGCAACCAGCTGGTACAGGTTGAACCTGTTCTCGAGGTAAGCGTTTTTTATCTCGGTGTAAAGCGCCTGCCTGTTTATATCCTGCATGCGTTTATGTTGAATAAGATGCAGGGCGCGCTGGGTGAGCAGCTGAATATTTTTATCTATGTGGTGGGGTTGTTGCTGATGTTCGCTGATAGCCGTCATGATAGGTGCGATTCCTTTTCTTTCATGCGCAATGGTTTTCAGCACAGGAATAGGGCGGTTCCCCATCGATGATATACCCAGTAAGTTTTTTACAAACTGGTCGGCGCCGGGGCGGTCGGATTTATTTACAATGAACAGATCGGCGATCTCTAAAAGACCGGCCTTCATAGTTTGAATATCATCACCAGCTTCGGGAACAAGCACTACCAACGTCATATCGGCCAGGCCGGCAATTTCCACTTCACTTTGTCCAACGCCTACAGTTTCAACTATAATAAAATCGAAGGGCGCTGCTTTCAGCAATTCCGTGATCTCGATGATCTTTGGATGTAATCCACCCAGCGAACCACGGGTAGCCAGCGACCTGATAAATACATTCGGATTAATATACCATTCGCTCATGCGAATACGATCGCCCAGTACAGCGCCCATATTAAAAGGAGAGGAAGGGTCCACACAAAGCACGGCTACTCTTTTTCCCTGGCTTACCCATTCGCCGATCATCGCATCGGTGAGGGTGCTTTTGCCAGCCCCTGGAGGACCGGTAATACCAATGATAGGAACCGAGGTAGCAGGCAATGCCCCCAGCAATATTTCATAGCCGGGCGTTTCGTTCTCCACTAAAGAAATGCTGCGGGCAATGGCTTTCATATCGCCCTGTTGCAGCCGGGTTAATAACGATTGCCAGTTCATGATTTACCCAATTTATGCTGGTATCTTTTATTAAGTGCTTCGCTTATCCAGGCAGCGGGAATATCCATAATACATTGACAGGGATTAACATTACCCTTACACGCAACACATTCTTTATTCAAAACAAAAACCTGCGCATTTGCACCCAGCGGCGCCCACCGCCCGGGATGTATGGGGCGCATAGGCGGGTAGATGCCCAACGCATCTTTACCCAGGGCGGCGGCAATATGAATGGGGCCTGTGCTGTTGGCCACCAGCCCATCGCAATGTTGGATAAAAGCAATGAATTCGGGCAGGCTCATTTTGCCGGTAATATCCGTTACCTGGCTGCCTGCTTTATCAAACAGCCATTGCATACGTTCTTTTTCTTTCGCGGTGCCCGAAATAAAAATGTTGAATTTATCCTTATTGAGCGTTTCAATCAACTGTAGAAAATTTTCCAATGGCCAGTCCCGCGCGCTTCCCTGCGATTTGGGATGAAGGATAACATTGTACTTTTCTATTTGTATCAGTGAAGTAAGCGCAGCAGGCAGCGGTTGTATTTTTTCTAGTCCAAACAATTGCCCAATTTGTTGCAGCGAAAAACTTTCGTTAATGCCGAACGCTTCTAACAATTTCAGATTCAATTGTGCTTCGTGCAGGTCTGATTTTTTACGGCTTAATTTTACCAGCTTGTTGCAGGTAAACCAGTGATAAAGACGATTGGTAGTGCCTATGCGCAAAGGAATTTTTAACTGTCTGGCCCTTTTCGCAATGCGCGAAACAGGGAAAACATGCAGTATGCAGTCAGGCTTTTCTCCTGCAATTAAAACAGGATTGTTTAAAAAATCCTCAACATCGATAAAAACATCCACGTGCTTACAGGCGTTAATAACGGGCCGTGTATATGATTTTCCCAGGAAGGCAATAGTGGTATTGGGAAAATGCTGTTTTAACACCGCCGCTACAGGCAGTGTAAGTATTACATCGCCAATACTGTCGGTTCGACTGATAATAATATTGCGCGGAATATTTTTCAATGACAGGGTATTTTGAACAAAAATAGTTGAATACTGTTCAATTTTATGAAATAATCACAAAGTGGTAGATTGCGGTCATAAGTGAAAAAAGAGTAAGTGTTATGACAAATTTTATTCCCATATTCCCCCTGAGCGTAGTAGTTTTTCCAGGTGAAAAAGTACATCTCCATATTTTTGAGCCTCGCTATAAGCAATTAATAAGTGAATGCTTCGAATCCAAAAAAACCTTTGGTATTCCGTCGGTTGTAAATAACAGGTTGCAGGAATTGGGCACCCTGGTGCAGGTGAACGAGATAGTGCAAACATATGAGAACGGCGAAATGGATATCAAGACAGAAGGGTTGCGCATTTTTCGGGTATTGGAGGTAATTAAACAGGTGCCCGATAAATTATACAGCGGCGCCATTGTAAACTATCCCGAAAATGATGATGCCGGCAACCGGGAGCTGATGCAAAAAGTAGTGAAAGGGGTGAAGGAAATGCATCGCCTGTTGAATATTTCAAAAGATTTTAAAAAGCCCGAAGAGGAATTAAGGTCTTATGATGTGGGGCATCATGCGGGTATGTCGCTCGAGGAAGAATATGAGTTTTTAGGGTTGATGAAAGAACTGCAACGGCAGGAGTTTATAAAACGGCATTTACAAAAAGTATTGCCCATGTTACTGGAAATGGAACAGTTAAAAGAAAAAGTAAAACTGAACGGGCATTTCCGGAATTTATCGGCGTTTGACTTCGATCTGTAGTTCCTGAAGAATCTTTTTTGGCGGAAACAAAAAAATCACATTTCTTCATCCTGTATTTGATCCAGGAAACCGTTTAAATCTATACAGATTGGTTCATACAACTACGCTTTGCTTTGACTTCGGCAATACCCGGTTGAAATGTGCCGTGTTTAATAACAGGGAATTACAGGAGGTGCTGATACTGGAAAATGATAGCAATGACACCATACAACACCTGATTGCTACTTATAAACCTGCCAAATCAATACTGTCATCAGTAGTAAATCATAATCCTGAAATGGAGCAGCTGCTGACTGCAGCCTCCCGGTTCCATAAACTCAATCACCAGTCAAAAATACCCATCACCACACCTGTTGGTAAGCCTTCGGATATTGGGGCCGATCGCCTGGCGCTGATGGCCGCCGCCGTTGATCTTTTTCCCACACATAACAATCTGGTAATAGGGTTGGGGAGCGCCATCACCTATAATTTCGTTAATAAGAATAAAGAGTTTTTGGGGGGTGGAATATCACCGGGTATGGAAATGCGGTTTAAATCATTAAAGCTGTTTACCGCCAAACTTCCCCTGGTTGAAAAGGACTGGAATTTACCCCTGATAGGCTACGATACCCGTACCAATATACTCAGTGGCGTTATTCTGGGAATGGCCAAGGAAATAGATGGCATGATAAACGCCTATGCAGAGCGGTACAGGAACTTTAACGTGGTCTTAACCGGGGGCGATGCACCCTATTTTGTGTATCATTTGAAAAACAGGATATTTGCAGACCCCGACCTGATTTTCAAGGGACTTTATGCTATCAGCGAACACAATAATGTATAATAGAATGTAGTTGTTAGCAGGCGAAATATGCGAAGAACCAGGATTACATATTATTTTGTTACCGCAACCCTGTTGATGGGTTGTTTTTTTGTATTTACGGCTTGTGAGAACGATGAAAAAGAGGTTGACAAATTCTTTAAAAAGCAGGTAGCTGTTGAAGAGGCCAGAAATGTTGAAAGCTATTTAAGTCAGTCGGGCACCGTAAAAGCCAAACTCACCTCACCGTATATGTTACGGGTACAGGCTGATTCGCCCTATATGGAATTTCCCCGTACCATGCATGTTGATTTTTATAATGACAGCACCGTTGTAGAAAGCACGGTGGATTCCCGTTATGCCAAGTATGTTGAGTATGACCATAAAGTACTGTTGCGCGACAGTGTACTGGTGCAAAGCCTTAAAAATGGCGATACCCTACGCACCCAGGAGCTTTGGTGGGACCAGGATAAAAAAGAATTCTACACCGATAAACCCGCCCACGTATACCAGCGGGATAAAATAATCTTTGCCAAAAACGGGTTGCGCGCCGCCCAGGATCTTACTTCCTACACTTTTTACAGCAGTTCAGGCCCCATGCTGGTGCCTCAAAATGGAATGCCGCAATAGACCCAATAAAGTTTTGTTGGCTAAAGCCCTTCAGCCTTACATTTGGTTCCTAAACACATTTTTATGGAATACAGACGATTGGGCCGGTCGGGCGTTCAGCTGAGCGTTCTCTCCTTTGGCAGCTGGGTAACATTTCACAAACAAATAGATGATAGTCTAGCAGATACCTTAATGGGCATGTCGTATGATGCGGGCATTAATTTTTTTGATAATGCGGAAGGCTATGCGTTGGGTGAGAGTGAGAAAATGATGGGCCGCGTGCTGAAACAAAAGAACTGGGACCGTACCTCCTATGTGTTGTCCTCAAAAGTATTTTTTGGCTGGCGGAAGAACAGCAAACCCAATCAGACAGGCTTAAGCAGAAAACATATTGTAGAGGCCTGCCATGAAGCGCTGGGCCGACTGCAGCAGGATTACCTCGATCTGTATTTCTGCCATCGCCCCGATCCTACGGTGCCTGTTGAAGAAGTGGTTTGGACCATGCACAACCTGATACAACAGGGCAAAGTTTTGTATTGGGGAACCAGCATGTGGAGCGGCGCCGAAATTATGGAAGCGCACCGGGTGGCGCAACAGTATTGTCTTATAGGCCCTGTGATGGAGCAGCCGCAATACAATATGTTCGAACGGCATAAAATGGAAATGGATTACCTGCCCGTGTTTCAGAATGTGGGCCTGGGAACCACCATCTGGAGCCCGCTGGCAGCCGGCTTTTTGACCGGAAAATATAATGAAGGCATTCCTGACGATTCAAGGCTGGCCATTTCAGGCTTTGGCTGGTTAAAGGACAGATGGATCCAGGATGAAAAATTAAAAAAGGTAAAACAGCTTACCGAACTGGCCAAACAACTGAATGTTTCACTGGCGGCCCTGTCCATTGCATGGACTATAAAAAATCCGAATGTGACCACGGCTATCCTGGGTGCTACCAAAACCGAACAATTACAGGAGAACCTGAAAGCATTGGAGGCGCTGAAAGTATTGACACCCGAAGTACAGGAGCAAATAGAAAATATTTTACAGAACAAGCCGCAGATGGACCTTGCATAGGCGGTTCAATAAATAAATCCACAAAGAACATGTATGCCCCGGTAACCCCGGGGTATTTTTTTTAATGCGTGATTGTACTTGCTGGTAATTTCAGCATCTAACGGTGACATGTACATAGAATGATCCTAAGTAATAATGCTATTGCAGGAAAAAAGTGTATTGAATATCGGTATTATTACTATTCCCTTTTTGAAAAAACAGCAGCGGATATCCCGATAAAAAAAATCTGAAAGAATTACTTAAGATATCTACCCCTTTCGTTGTTTCTTATCATATAGCTACCGAAAAAAAGAAATTTAAGTTATATAAACTTTCTAATAGGGGTTAAATAGTGCATAGGGCAAAAAGGCCGCCTTTTTTCAAGGGCGGCATTATTTTCTTGCTAAAGTTCAGCAGCACAAGCCGCCTCAAAAAACTAAGTGAGGGTATAAATAAGAAAACCGGCTTAGAGAAGCCGGTTCATACCCTGATATTATTAAATGAGAACTAAGTGACTGTGTTATAACCTATGTTCAGCCTCTTACATCCTTTCTTCACTATAGCCTTAAACGGGTTATAGGTAACAGCATGTATAGATACCGGAACTAGTAAAAACACCATTGAAACGATAATACGTTTCAATTATTATCCGGTATCAATAAATTTTATTACTACTACATAATTACCCGTAAACAATGTTGGTGCGCCGGTTGGGCGTAGGTTTCAGCGTTTTGGCGCTCCGGGAACCTTGCCTGCTGGTGATACAAAATTGACCGCCCCGATGTGTACAAAATCAAAAATGTACTACATCGGGGCATGTTCTTTTCAGGGCCTGCTTCAGGGCTTTTTAAATACTAACCCATTCAAAATTGATGTTTAAACCAGAAAAAACGCAGTTTTAACCCACCCAAAGTCTGGGGTTTCTCTGGGTTTTGTCTGGGCTTGGTCTGGGCTTGGTCTGCGTTTAACCATAAAAAGAATATAAAGAAGTTCAAAATTGTACCGTACAGTGTAAACCGGATAGGCATCTTTGATACAGTACATTTTTGAACCGGATGCGGTACAGATTCGTACTCAGGGGCTAACATATGGCAGAGGATATCATTATAATCTTTGCTATTCATTTTCGGGCGGGTGCTCCACCGCAAGCCTGGCGGGGCTGTTTGTTATTTAATTGTTATCGGCAGCCTGCTGATCCATATCGCAATTTTTATGAAATGGTCCGGCTGATCTTCTTTACAATCAATTCTATAATGTCATCAACAGTTAGATCCCGTGGCCTGCTTTTTTAATAATTGCAACGACGTTTCGGGAAAAAGTTATTTAAACGTTTGTTTAATTTAAACGTTTGTTTAATTTTGTGGTTCCAAAAGAAAGAGGTTATATATGTCACTCACAGAAAAAGTAGATAAAAGAGCACACATCCTCTCGATTGCAGAGGAGCTGTTCGCAGAAAATGGATTTGATGGGGCTTCTGTGCGGGATATAGCGCAACGCGCGAACGTAAATCTTGCCATGATCTCTTATTACTTCGGTTCAAAAGAGAAGTTACTGGAAGCATTGATCGAAGACCGGGCCGGGTATACAACGGGTATTTTGGTGGAATTAGCTAAAAACCAAACGCTTACTCCCTGGGATAAAATAGACCGCCTGGTTGAGTTCTATATTGAAAAAATAATGAACAACTACCGGTTTCATTGTATCATGTCACAGACGTACTGCCAAACCCGGTCAACCGAAATAAAAGAGCTTATTATCAATATCAAAATGCGGAACCTGGAGGAGATAAAAAAAGTAATTTCCGACGGACAAAAGAAAAAGATATTCGGTAAAGTAGATGTGGAGCTTACTATGGCGAGTGTGTTTGGAACGCTGACCCAGGTGGTGAATTCAGCCGCCTTATATAGCCGCCTCATGAAAATAGAGGAATCAGATGATGCCACGTACCGTAAAAAAATGTCGACCCGGTTAAAGACGCATTTAAAACAAATGTTGCGGGCGCACCTGGATATAAAAAATGAAGAATAACATTTATAATATAGAACGCATGAACTTCACAAAGAAAATAGTATCGGGATTAGCCTTATTACTAACCATTTTTTCTGCACAAGCACAAACCAGAACCATTAGCCTGGAAGAAGCTGTTAACCTGGGGGTGCAAAACAGCAAACAATTAAAACTGGCTCAAAATAAAATTGAACAGGCTGTTTCACAACTGGATCAGGCAAAAGACGAAACAATGCCCACTGTAAAAGTGAGCGCAGGATACAGCCACGCCCTGATGTTGTCGAGAAGTTTTGCTTTGCCTTCAGATGGTGGCGGCGACCCCAAAAGCATGAAGTTCCCTTTTGATAACACCTTGTATCAGGGAACCCTCAGTATTAATCAACCCATTTTTGCGCAGGGCCGGTTCCGTTATGCCAAAGAATCAGCCAACATCCTGATCCAAAGCAGCAAGCTGGATGCAGATAAGGACAAAGATGAAATTGTGTACAACATCATCAGCGCCTATATCAACTTCTACAAAGTTCAGCAGAACCTGAAGATCATAGCGCAGAACATGGAAGACGTTGACCAGAAATTAACTGAGATCAAAAAGTTTGAAAGCCAGGGACTGGCTACCAAGAACGATGTATTACGTTTTCAATTAGAAAAATCGAATATTCAAATACAACAAGTAGAACTGGAACATAGCCGTAAGGTGGTGAATTATAACCTGGATATCTTGCTGGGTCTGCCTGACAATACAATGGTACAGGTACAGGACGTTGTTTACAAACTGGATATAACTGAAGGCTCGGATGTTTACATGAAGCAGGCCCTGCAAGATAGAAAGGAGTTTGGCTCCTTAAAGTACCAGGATAAACTGGCCGATATCAACATCAAGAAAATTCGCGACGAAAAATTACCTACCCTTGGCATTGGCGGTAATCTGTATTACATCAACCCTTCCAAAGCGTTGATCCCTAAAAGCGCCACTTACCTGGCTCCTTTTGTAGTAGGCCTTAATGCAAGCTGGGATATTACCGGGTTCTTCAAAAACAAGAACAAGGCAACGGAAGCCAGTTTACAAAAACAGGAAGTAACAGCTACCCGCGACGTAATTACCGACCAGGTGAAAATGGATGTGAACAAATCCTATGTTGAATACCAACAAACACTGGAAAAGATCAAATTGCTGAACGATGCTGTGGTACAGGCTACAGAAAATGAAAGAATAACCGAATCTAAATTCAAGAACAACCTGGTTACAACCACCGACCGGATTGAAGCGCAAACCCTGTTGTATCAATCGCGTTTAAATCTGGAGCTGGCGAAAGCTGATGCTACTGCCGCTTATTATACCCTTTTGAAAACAACCGGACACATTCAACCCTAACCATTTAAAAAAGTATTAAAGAGATATTGTATGAACGACGTTAAAAAGAGCAGTAAAGGAAAAAAGATCATTTTCCCTGTTATCCTGGGTCTTGTATTGGTAGGCGCCCTGGCGTTTACAGCTAAAGAATATTTCTATGGCCAAAGCCATGAAGAAACCGACAACGCCCAGATCGATGCCGACATCAGCCCGGTAGTTACAAGAGCAACCGGTTATATTAAAGATATTCGTTTTGTAGATAATCAGGTTGTACATGCAGGTGATACCCTGGTTGTGCTGGATGACCGCGATTTCCAGATCAGGCTGCAACAAGCCGAGGCTGCCCTGGCAGTCGCCAAACAATCGGTGAATGTATCGAAATATGCTGTGAACGAAGCTAGAACCGGTATTGCCACTGCACAGGCAAATATTGAAACAGCCAAAGTACGGGTTTGGAAAGCAACGGAAGATTTCAAACGGTACGAAGCTTTGTATGAAGACCACGCCATCACCAAGGCTCAGTATGATGCAGCCAAGGCTGAAAAAGATGCAGCAGAAGCCGCTTTACATGCAGCTGAAACTCAGGTGCCTGTAGTAAGTGAAAAAGTAAGCACCAACAAACAACAGGTGAATGCTACCGCTTCAAATATCGGTTTGCGTCAGGCAGATATAGATTATGCCAAATTGCAATTAAGCTACACTTTTATTACTGCCCCCACCGATGGTATTATTTCAAAGAAAACCATTCAACCAGGTCAACTGGTTCAGGCTGGTCAGTCATTGTTCTCTATTGTAAATGATAACGGGTTGTATTTGACAGCGAATTTCAAAGAAACACAAATTGAAAATATCAGGATCGGTCAGGCCGTGCATATTAATATCGATGCATTCGGCGATCATCCGATAAACGGAACGGTGGAATCATTTTCAGGTGCAACCGGCGCCAAATTCTCTTTGCTGCCTCCTGATAATGCTACCGGTAACTTTGTAAAAGTTGTACAACGCGTACCGATTCGTATCAAGCTGGATAAATCAGATAAAGAATTCATTAATCGATTACGTCCTGGTTTAAGCGCCAAAGTGGTGGTTGATACCAAGAAATAAGTGTGGAATTGTTAGTTAGCCAATAACGTAAAAATATTTTAAAATGGCAGAACATGGATTTAGGAAGTGGATCATCACCATTACGGTGATCATGGCTTCGCTGCTGGAATTGATCGATACCACCATCGTGAACGTGGCTTTGCCGCAGATCATGGGTAACCTCGGTGCAACCCTTGAAGATGCGGGCTGGCTGGTTACGGGTTATGCGGTGGCCAACGTAATTATCTTACCCATGTCGGGCTGGTTAGGCGATCGTTTTGGCAGAAAGAATTATTTTCTCGCTTCCATCCTGATATTCACGCTGGCTTCGTATTTATGCGGACAGGCAACGACCCTTACTGAACTGATCATGTTCAGATTATTACAGGGTTTGGCGGGTGGTGGTTTGTTATCCACTGCACAGGCCATATTAATGGAAACCTGGCCGCGTGAAGAAATCGGCATGGCAACCGCCCTGTTTGGTTTGGGTGCGGTAGTAGGCCCTACGATCGGTCCCACAATTGGTGGCTACATTGTTGAAAATTCAAACTGGCCTTATATATTCTATGTGAATATCCCCGTAGGCGCCATTGCCGCCTTCCTGGTGTCGATGTTCGTGCGGGAGTCGCCTCAATTCGCTAAGGGTAAACCGATCGACTGGTGGGGCATTCTGTTGCTGGCCACCGGTGTGGGCAGCTTGCAGGTGGTGTTGGAAAAAGGAGAAACAGAAGACTGGTTTTCTACTCCATACATTGCTGTGCTGACCCTCACTACGATCCTGTCTGTCATTGGCTTTGTATGGCGGGAGCTAAGCACTGATCACCCCGTGGTTGATTTTCGCATTCTGAAAGACCGAAGTTTCGCAATAGGTATCGTTACCTCCTTTGCGCTTGGCTTCGCCTTATACGGGTCGGTATTTATATTCCCGGTATTTTGTCAGAACCTGTTACACTTTACCGCCCTGCAAACGGGATTGATCATGTTACCCAGTGGGGTGGCCACCATCGTGTGTATGCCATTTGTAGGTACCATGTTGAAGAAAGGCGTACCTGCCCAGTTTATGGCAACCGGTGGTTTCATTCTGTTCTTCATATTCTGCTGGATGTTATCAAACAGTACACTGGAATCAGGTACCGGTGATTTCTTCTGGCCGCTTATTATCCGTGGTATTGGTATGGCCATCCTGTTTGTACCATTGACCACCCTGGCCGTACAGGGCCTGCAGGGTAAACAAATTGGCCAGGGAACGGGATTGAATAACATGATGCGTCAGTTGGGAGGTTCATTTGGTGTGGCCATTCTTACTACCCTCATTCACCTGAAATCTGCGGCAGTTCGTAATGTGCTCATAGGATTTATTAATCCTTATAACCCGGCCTATACACAACAGCGGGACGGGCAGATCCGCCTGGCGCAGAGCCAGGGACATTCCTTAGCGGAGGCAACGCAAATGAGCAACGGGATAATGGAAGGAAATGTTATTAAGCAAACCATGCTGGTTACCTACGATAATATGTATATGATCATCGGGGTGTTTGTACTGGCGGCGATCCCGGTAATATTCCTGCAGAAATTCAAGAAGAAGCCGGTTATCGTTACCGATGCGCACTAAAAGAATTATTGGAAAACCCGAATATGGCTGGAACTACTAAAAGATCGCAAGCAGAGAGATAGATGAGATAAAGGACCCAAAGACAACAGGTAAAAATAGACAGGTTACATGTTTTAGAAAGTAAGCAATGCGATAGCTGAAATGTCTGAAGGTCCAAAGGATGAAAGTCCGGAAGGAGTAACCGCGAAAGCGGCCCGCTTCTTTCGGACTTTTGGTTTTATAATATGTTTGGGATGGGTATAAAAAGAAACAATCCCGGAGGTAATCCGGGACTGTCAAAAAGTTGTACTAAACCTTACCAAGAAGGAACAGGGTTCATCAGGAGGTACAAATTTTAAATTGTTTTCAAAGGATGCATTGGATTAGCGGATCTGGATTTTGTTTTGTTCTAATTGAATGATTCAGGAACGTACGGTTTTCAGGAACATTGGTTTTACTCGGTCTTTACTTTGGATCTTGGATCATCCCGTTTTAGCGGGATTGGTTTTTCTGGATTGTGAATTGGTTTTTCTCAGGATTTTTGGATCTGGTTTTTTGGATATTGGTGTTCTTGTGAATCAATCAATCTAACGATTACAAACATATTGTTAAAATATCGACTTTGCAAGCGGATAAACGCTCGATTTATAAATTTCAGAAATTACCTATGCAATAGTAGAACTACGTAATAGTGCAGGTGCTTATACTTTCAATTTCTATTTGAAGCTGAATTAGAATAAATTGTAGGAGGTTTTACAATTATGATTCACTGATAAAAGAAAATATCATGCCATTTAAAGGAAGAAAAATATTAATTACAGGTGGTTCGCGGGGAATAGGAAAAGCCATTGCTATGCGTTTAGCAGCCGATGGAGCCGATATTGCAATTGTTGGAAAGACAGCTGAACCTAATCCTAAACTGGAAGGGACCATTTATACAGCTGCCGAAGAAATTACCAAAGCCGGCGCCGGGAAAGTAGTTCCTATACAGGGAGATATTCGTTTTGAAGACAGCATTGACCAGATCGTAAAAACAACTGTGGATCAATTAGGCGGCATTGACATTCTTATCAACAATGCCAGCGCCATTAATTTGTCGCCCACTGAACAAATGGAGCCCAAACGCTGGGACCTGATGCATGATATAAATGTCCGGGGTACCTTTTTTATGAGCAAAGCGTGTATTCCCGCATTAAAAAAGAGTACAAATGCGCACATCCTGAATTTATCACCGCCTTTAACGTTGAACCCGGAATGGTTTGGCCGCTTTTTGGCGTATACCATCAGTAAATTCGGCATGAGTATGTGTGTATTGGGACTGGCGGAAGAATTAAAACCGCACCGGATTGGGGTGAATGCCCTGTGGCCAAAAACAACCATTGCCACGGCGGCCATTCAAAATATTGTTGGGGGCGATTTAATGGTGCAACGCAGCCGTAAACCAGAAATAGTGGCTGATGCGGCTTATTATATCCTGCAACGGCCCGGAGCTGAGTCTACCGGTAATTTCTTTATTGATGAGGATATTCTGATACAGCAGGGTATTACCGAATTTACGCACTATGCTGTAAACCCTTCGCAAAAATTAATGCCCGATCTTTTCTTATAAGCAAAAAGGTTCTCCCGTTGCAATGGGAGAACCTTTTTGTTGGTATAATTAAAAATATAATTTTTACTCACCTGTCTTTTCAGGGCGCATTTGCGGGAACAACAGCACGTCCTGGATGCTGGGCTGGTTGGTCATCAGCATCACCAACCGGTCGATACCAATACCAATACCCGATGTGGGCGGCATCCCATATTCAAGGGCGCGCAGGAAGTCATTGTCTATATACATCGCTTCATCATCACCCCGTTTTAATAGTTCAGCCTGCTCTTCAAAACGCTCGCGTTGATCGATGGGGTCATTCAGCTCGCTGTATGCATTGGCGATCTCTTTCCCATTTACCATCAGCTCAAAACGTTCAACCAGTCCGGCCTTGCTGCGGTGCTTTTTGGTAAGCGGGCTCATTTCAACCGGGTAGTCGATGATGAATGTAGGTTGGATGTAATGCATTTCACATTTCTCCCCAAACAGTTCATCGATCAGTTTGCCTTTGCCCATGCTGGCTTCGGTATGAATGTTCAGTTTTTTGCAAACCTCGCGCAATTCGCTTTCATTCATGTTGCTTACGTCGAAGCCGGTATGCTCTTTAATAGCATCGTATATGCTGATGCGCCTGAAGGGCGCTTTGAAATCAATATCCTTGTCACCTACTTTAACAGCTGTGGTATTATGCAGGGTGAGGGCTATCTTCTCAAACAGTTGTTCGGTGATCTCCATCATCCAGAAATAATCCTTGTAGGCAGTATACCATTCCAGCACGGTAAATTCGGGGTTATGGGTGCGGTCCATACCCTCGTTACGGAAGTTGCGGCTGAACTCATATACCCAGTCGAACCCGCCTACGATCAGGCGTTTCAGGTACAGCTCATTGGCGATGCGCAAATAAAAAGGCACGTCCAGCGCATTGTGATGCGTAATGAACGGACGGGCAGCTGCACCACCGGGGATGGCCTGCAATACCGGCGTATCTACTTCCAGGGCGCCCTGGGCATTCAGGAAATCACGGATGGTATTGATAAGCTGACTGCGTTTTAAGAACGTGTCTTTTACCGTTGGGTTAATGATCAGATCTACATACCGCTGCCGGTAACGGAACTCGGGGTCAGTTACGGCATCAAAGGTTTCGCCTTCTTTTTCCTTAACGATCGGTAATGGTTTCAGCGATTTGGTAAGGAAGGTGAGTTCGGTGACATGCACGGAGGTTTCACCGGTTTTTGTGGTGAACACATATCCCTTCACGCCAAAGATATCGCCGATATCAGTAAGGTGCTTCCATACTTTATCGTACAGCGTTTTGTCCTCACCAGGGCAGATCTCATCGCGTTTAACGTACAATTGAATACTTCCGGTGCTGTCCTGCATTTTGGCAAAAGAAGCCTTGCCCATATCGCGAATGCTCATGATACGGCCAGCCAGACATACATCGGCAAAATCGGCTTTATTTTCTTCACCCTTGTATTCCTGCTTTATTTTTTCAGCAGTAATATTAACCGGGTAAAGCGGTGCGGGGTATGGATCGATACCCAGCTTTTGTAATTCCTGTAATTTCTCGCGTCTAATGATCTCCTGTTCAGACAAATGTTGTGTACTCATATAATTGCAAATGCGGCTGCAAAGGTAGGGAAAACCAGTTACCGGATACCAGTTTACGGTTACCGGTTTTCCTGGTAACTGGTATCCGGTAACTGGTAACTAATTCAGCGCCAGTAACACCTGCCAGGCTTCCTGTACTTTGCCTTCGCTCAACAGCTTTTTGGCATATATATGTAATTCGGTTTCCATTTCGGCGGGATTTACGGAATAGTACTGAAAAATGCTTTTTAGGCGCTCATCGTCAAAGGAAGGGTCAATAACCGGCATTTCGTGTACATTGCCCAACTGGCCCAGGTTATTCCCGCTAAGGATCTTACTGTTTTTAATGGGAGCGGGCAGCGCATCGATGCCAATACCCAGTTTGGTATTGGGTTTTTCAACCATAAAAAGATTGGTTTCATCCACCTTGCAGTACCAGTCGCCGCCAAGGCGGGCCACATGGTGCAGCTTGCGCTGGTCTATCATGCCGTTTTCATTCAGTATTTCATCGGCAATATGCATGCGCAGTACCTCGCAAAGCACCAGGTTGCCTGCCCCGCCTTCGGTGCCCAGTGGTTTTATTTCATGCACTTTGCATTCCATTTTTACCTTGCTTTCCTTTACCATGGGTGGTTTTACGAGCGTAGCCGGTTCGGCAGTAAACCCTGCTTTGCTGAATTCGTTCACCTCTTTTGGGAACTCGCAACTGGCCAAACTGGTTTGGTATACCATATCGTAATCAACAATATTGATCACTACTTCAGGCACCTCCAGTACATTTTGTAAACTGTGTTTGGTGGTATTATCGCGCACCCGCCGGCTGGGTGAAAAGATCACCATCGGCGGGTTGCTGCTGAACATATTGAAAAAGCTGAAGGGGCTCAGGTTTACATTGCCTGCGTTATCGATGGTGCTGGCAAAACAAATAGGCCGGGGCGCTATGGCATGTTGCAGATAATTTTGTTTCAGCACCGGTGTAAGGTCTTTTAAATCGATGATCATGTTGCAGCGAATTAAACTGATTTTTTTCTGGCAAATAATGAAAAATCATCGTCTTCCTGTACGATCGTGTTGCTGAGAATGCCCAGCCCGTCCACTTCCATTTCCACCACATCGCCGGGTTGCAGCCATTGTTCAACGTAATTGGGATCGTTCAGTTTTCCTGTGCCATTCAATTCTAAAAAGCAACCAGTGCCTACAGTACCGCTGCCGATCACATCACCGGGGTTCAGATCAACGCCATAGGAGGCTCTTTCAATGATCTCGGCAAAGGTCCAGTCCATATCTTTCATATTGCCATCGCTCACCTGTTTGCCATTTACCCGGCATTGCATACGCAGGTTAAAGTTTTTACCGGTATGGCCGGCTTTTGCAGGCACTTCGTATTGTTGTAATTCATCTAAAGTAACCAGCCAGGGACCTATAACGGTGGAGAAATCTTTTCCTTTTGCGGGTCCCAGGTTCAACAGCATTTCTTCCATTTGCAGGCGGCGGGCGCTCATATCGTTCATGTTCATCAGGCCACCAATATATTCATCGGCGTCTTCGGCCCTGATGTTGCGGCCAGGTTTGCTGATCACAATGGCCACTTCCAACTCAAAGTCGAGTTTTTCAAAATGATCGGGCATACATTGAATGTCGCCGGGGCCCTGAATGCTATGGTGATTGGTAAAATAGAAAATGGGGTATTGGTCAAACTGGGGGATCATGGGCACTTTACGGTTACGCCGGGCCGCTTCCACATGTTGGCGAAAGGCATACCCATCGCGGCAGGAGTGGGGAAAAGGAACGGGGGCCAGAAGGGTGACGCTATCGTACGGAAAGCCCTTGCTTTTGGGGATCTTTCCTTCTTTGATCATCATTTCGCCAGCCAGCGCCATGGAATAGGCGTCTTCCCAGTAAACAAGGAACATATTCATATTTGTCGGCAGATCGGGGTGTAAAACTTCGGCATCATATAGTAGTCCGTCTACCAGTATGGCTACACGGTCATGACCTTCGCTGAGGTAAGAAATAAGTTTCATGTATGGCAGTATTTAATGGGGTGCAATTTAGGTTAACTGGTTGACAAGTTGACGAGTTAACAAGTTGACAAGTTAACCAGGGATTGAGGTGAGGCGTAGGAGGTAAAAAGTGAAGAGGTTGATAGGGTTGATGGAGTTGATATAGTTGATAAGAGAGGCATGAGGTAGGAAGATTAAAAAATTAGGAGTTTGAATAATGTCGCGAGGCCAAAATGCCGATTGCCGATTGCCGGAATCTGCGGTATAAAAAATTATCATCCGGTTTCATTTGTTTGTAACTTTTGCCCATGAAACAATTGGTGGTAGTAACAGCCTTGTTAGCAACAGTTGGCGTGGTTCGTGCACAAAGAAAAACGGATAAATGGCTTGAACAGCTGATCCGTGAACAGGCTTCGCCCTTTTTAAAAGATGTGTTGAACCAGCCCGATACGTTTCATTACCAGCTTATATACACAAAGATCGACCGGGATAAACATAACAAACCCCATTTTACCAATTATTATTTCAGGGTGAACCGCGATGAATACTTTAACCCTGCCTCCATGGTTAAATTACCCACGGCCTTGCTGGCCCTGGAAAAGATCAATACCTTAAGTAAGTATGGTGTTACCAAATACACCACCATGCTTACCGATAGCGCCTTCAGCCGCCAGACAAAAGTAAAATACGACAGCAGCGCCGCTAACTACCTGCCATCTGTAGCCCAATACGTAAAGAAGGTCTTTCTGGTCAGCGATAATGATGCCTATAACCGCTTGTATGAATTTGTTGGCCAGCAGCAATTGAATGAACGCCTGTGGCAAATGGGTTATAAGGATACGCGTATTACCCGCCGCTTTGTGACCATGGATGAGAATGAGAACCGCCATACCAACCCCATCCGGTTTATGCAGGGTGATAGTTTGTTGTATAAACAATTGCCGTTGTACAACCCCGACCCGTTCGATTTTCATAAGAAAATATTGATTGGCCGGGCGCATTTTAACCGGTATGACAGTTTGATAAAAGAACCTTTCGACTTTACCACGCATAATAATTTCCCGTTGGAAGATATGCAGCAGGTACTGCAGGCTGCCTTATTTCCCGAGGTAACACCTGCTGAAAAACAGTTTCACCTTCAACCCGATGATTATACATTCCTGCATCGGTATATGAGCGAACTGCCATCAGAAAGCGATTACCCGCGTTATGACACCACCGAGTTTTTCGACAGCTATACCAAATTCTTTATGTTCAAGGCCTGGCGCAGCAAGATCCCGCCTTATATGCGGGTATTTAATAAAACGGGCTGGTCGTATGGCTTTTTAACCGATGTGGCCTATATCGTGGATTTCAGGAATAAGATTGAATTCATGGTAAGCGGTAATATTTATGTGAACAGCGATGGGGTGCTGAATGATGATAAATATGAGTATGAAGAAACGGGGTATCCTTTTTTTAAGGAAGTAGGAAATATTATTTACCAATATGAACTGAAACGGAAAAGAAAGTATTCGCCCAACCTGAGCGCCTTTCAGTTTGATTATCGTAATTGATTGTATGATGAAGTGTCTGCCTTGCATTCTTATTGTTTTACTGTTAACCACCATTGGTTTTACCGTTACTGCACAAACGCAAACAAGTTGGGTGCGAATAAATTTATTGGGCTACAAACCTGATAACCCCAAAGTAGCGGTATGGTGCAGCAAGGAGAAAAATGCTGTTACCGGTTTTTCTATTATTGATGTAGCCAGCGGAAAAACAGTTTTTACCGGAAAAGCCGGTAAGGCATATGGCGGGTATGGACCATTTATCCAAACGGGCCGGTTGAATTTTACCGCCTTCAAAAAACCGGGCCGCTATATTATAAAAGCAGGCGAGGCCAGTTCCCCTGAATTTACCATTGGGGCCGATGTGTATAAAGGTGCTGCGGATTTTTGTTTACGATATCTGCGGCAGCAACGCAGTGGGTTTAATCCATTCCTGAAAGACAGCTGCCATACGCATGACGGCTATACGCTGTATGGTCCCATGCCCGATAGCACGCATATAGATGTAAGTGGTGGCTGGCACGATGCCTCCGATTATCTGCAATATGTAACAACCTCCGCCAATGCCACCTGGCATTTGCTGGCGGCGGCGCGCGATTTCCCCACCGCATTTGGCGATGAGTACCTGGCAAATGGATTACCCGGAAAAAATAACCGGGCTGATGTATTGGATGAAGCCCGCTGGGGGCTGAACTGGTTGCTTAAAATGCATCCTCAAAAGGATTGGCTTTTTAACCAGATTGCCGACGATCGCGACCATCATGGAATGCGGTTGCCCAAAGAAGATAGTTTTTATGGCCGTGGCTTTGAACGGCCCGTATACTTTTGTACCACCCAACCACAGGGTTTTGGAAAGTATAAGAACCGGTCAACCGGACTGGCTTCCACAGCTGGCAAGTTTGCCAGTGCATTTGCTTTGGGCGCTCAATTATTCCAGGATACGTTGTTGCAAAACCGGGCCTTATCGGCCTGGTTGCTCGGCGTTGAAAAACCCGGGGTTTGCCAAACCGCACCAGGCCGCTCACCTTATTTTTATGAAGAAGATAACTGGACAGATGATATGGAACTGGCTGGTGCTTCCCTTGCTGCTATAAACGCGGCCAATAAAAAATATGCAGCCGCTGCTCAAACTTACGCTAAAGGTGAAACCATAACGCCCTGGCTGGGGGCAGATACTGCCCGCCATTACCAGTGGTACCCGTTTATCAATACCGGGCATTATGAACTGGCAAAATTGTCAACAGGTACTGAGCGCGCCACACTAATAAATTATTATAAACAAGGCATCGAACGCGTATGGCAGAAAGCCCGGAAAAACGCCTTTTACCGGGGCGTGCCATTTATCTGGTGCAGTAACAACCTCACTACATCATTTGCCATACAATGTTATTGGTACCGCCAGTTGAGCGGCGATGCTACCTATAGCGAACTGGAACAGGCTTGCTTTGACTGGTTATTGGGTTGCAATCCCTGGGGCACCAGTATGGTGTATGGGTTACCTGCCGGAGGCGATACGCCAACAGATCCGCATTCGGCTTTTAGTCATATAGGTCATTATCCCATAGATGGCGGGCTGGTTGATGGACCGGTGTATGGTTCTATTTATAAAAGTCTTATTGGTATAACATTGAATGAGCCCGATGAATATGCTGCATTCCAAAGCGACCTTGTTGTGTATCATGATGATTATGGCGACTATAGCACCAATGAACCAACTATGGATGGAACGGCCTCGCTGGTTTATTTACTGGCCGCCAAAGAGATAGGGAAGGTTAAACAATCAACTGTTACCTATGATCACGGAGCCATTACGCGGGGAAGCGTAAATAAAAAGCAACTGGCCCTTGTTTTTACCGGCGACGAGTATGCTGATGGCAGTGCTTATATAGCCCGGTTATTACAAAAGGAAAATAGTAAGGCATCCTTTTTCTTTACCGGGCGGTTTTATCGCAATGGGGCTAACAAACAGATCATAACGCAGTTGCGGAAACAAGGTAATTATCTGGGGCCTCACTCTGACCAACACCTGTTATATTGCGATTGGAACCAACGTGACAGTGTGCTTGTTACACATGAACAATTTACTCATGACCTGGCCAATAACTATAAGGCTATGGCTGTGGTTGGTATCAATAAAAAAGATGCATTATATTTTCTTCCGCCTTATGAATGGTACAATGATTCTATTGCTGTGTGGGCCAAACAACAGGGAATACAACTGTTGAATTACACCCCGGGCACTTACAGCAATGCTGATTACACCACTCCCGACATGAAGAACTACCGCAGCAGTGTGGCAATATTAGATTCAATTATTAATTATGAACAACGAAGCCTCACCGGTTTAAATGGTTTTATCCTGCTGATACACATAGGTACACATCCTGCCCGTACAGATAAATTCTATTACCAGCTTCCTGCATTGCTTAACTATCTCCGCCAAAGGAAATACACCTTGACCACCGTCAATAATTTATTACAGTAGCTGGAACTGTGGAAATATTTCCCTAACGGTCGTCATTAAAATTCGGATAGAAAATCAGGCGAACAAAATTTTCAAACGTAGTTGAACCATTTTTTGATAATGGGGTTATGAATATTGCACCAACCTTTCCAACTATACGACGGTACCCTGGCAAGCATTTATTAAGATAGGAGTAGATCATAAAGCGAATTCCTGATGGAGAAGGTAACCAAACCACGCTATGCGAAGAATGGCGATGAAGCCATCTTTTCCCAATTGCGTCAGGATGTAAGCATTCTAGTACAGCAATTGGAACCAAAACGCCGGGGCAGCATTTTACTGAAAGCTGTATTCTTCCCCGCCATGTATCTTTTTACTTATACAGCCATCCTGGTAGCCGGTAACCAGCCGGGTATCTTTTACCCCAGCTATTTCTTATTGGGTGTTTTCCTCGTGATGATTTTTTTGAATATCATTCATGATGCGGTTCATAACACCATCTTTCCCGACAAAAAATTAAATCAGGGTTATGTTTACCTGTTCGACCTGATGGGTGCGAATAGCTTTGTATGGCGACAACGGCATATTCGTTTTCATCATAATTATCCCAATGTGAATGGCTGGGATACGGATATTGAACAGAGTAACCTGGCGCGTATCTTTCCTACAGGCAGTGCGCTGCCTATTCATCGGTTTCAGCATATTTATATGCCCCTGCTGTACCCGTTATACTTATTCAACTGGTTGCTGGTACGGGATTTTAAAGACTTTTTTAATAAGAAGAAAACCATCTGGAAATTGGTGACCTTTCCCAGAGTTGAATATGTAAAACTATTTGCATTCAAGGCTTTCTTTTTGTTTTACCTGATCGTGCTGCCTAAACTGGTGTTGGATGTAACCTGGTTGCAGGTAATAACCGGGTTTGTAATAATGCTGCTTACGGCCAGCGTATTTTCATTGATGGTGTTGTTAAGTCCGCATGCCAATATCGGTTCGGAATTTCCATTGCCCGATGAATCGAATAGTTTGCCGCATCACTGGATGATGCACATGCTGACCACTACCAATGACGTTACCAACGATAACTGGTTCATCCGGTTTTTTATGGGCTGTTTTAATTATCATGTGGCGCATCATTTGTTCCCGAACGTTAATCACATTTATTACCCTGAGGTAACCAGTTTGTTAAAAAAGTATGCTGAAAAATACAACCTGCCTTACCGGCAGTACTCTCTCGGGGCTTCATTAAGCAAACATTACCAGTTGTTGAAAACGAATGGGGTAACAGAGGATATTTTTGAAGAAACTATGTAATTTTGCCACATATCAACTGGTTTATGAAATTTGAGAAGATACATAATAAAGGACAGGCACGGCTGTTTCAGAACCAATACCTTGAGATGCTCACCAAAACACACCCGCTGGTTATTTGGGGTATGTATATACCGGTGATCATCTATATGCTGTATTACAGCAATGATCGATTTGGCTTTACTCCGTTGCGCATTACGCTTACATTTATCGGGGCCCTGCTTTTCTGGACCCTGTTTGAGTATATAGCTCACCGCTTTTTGTACCATTGGGTTAGCGAAAGCCCGCGGGTGCAAAAGTTTGTATATACCATGCATGGTAATCACCATCATTATCCGCGCGACAGACAACGGTTATTTTTGCCGCCGGTACCCAGTCTCATTATGGCATCGGCTATTTTTGGATTGATGTTCCTGGCAATGCGCGAAAATGTGTTTATGTTCTTCCCGGGCTTTATTTTGGGTTACCTGTTGTATGGCAGTATGCACTATGCCATTCACGCCTGGAACCCGCCTTTTAAATGGATGAAACCACTTTGGCGCAACCATCACCTGCATCATTATAAGAATGAGAATAAGGGTTATGGGGTTAGCACCACTATCTGGGACCGGGTCTTCGGCACCATGTTCGATCTGCAAAAGGAAAAAGAAGATAAAGAGAAGGTAAGAGACTTAATGTTTAAAAGTTAACCGGTTGACCAGTTAACTCATCAACTGGTTAACTGGTCAACTGGTCAACTTTTTACTTGAATATATATCGGTAAGTGCGATGTATTTTATCCTGCCTGGCGCCTGTAGCCTCATGCAGGGCGATCATTTTGTCGTTAAAGTCGCCTACCCAGGCCAGTTCAACCCCGGTAATGGTATTACGCGGCAATACCTCCAGCTGCAAACAGCGAATAAGCGCTGATTCAATACCATGGTTCTGGAACTTTTTCTTGCAACCCATAATGATGATGCGCAGCCTTTCGACCCGCTGGGTTTTTGAGTACCAGAAGAATTTTAGTTTACCCCACAGGTTTAGTTTGCCATGTACGTGTTTTAAGATCTGGTTTACATCGGGTAAACAAAGCACTACGGCAATGGGCTCATTTTTATAATAGGCGAACCAGATGATCCTTTCATCCATAATTGCCTTCATTTGCCTGAACGACTCCTTGATGGTGCCCATTTCAATAGGTGTGAAGTTTTCGAAATTACTCCACGCATCGTTATAGATCTCGCGAAAATCGGCAGCATACTGGTCAAACTTCGATTTATCAAAGTGCCGGAAGCTATAATCTGGCTTTTTCATTACCCAGTCGGCAATCTTGGTAAACCGCTCGGGCAGGGGCGTAGTGGCGTCTAAAAAGTTCGTGAGCTGATCATATAGTTTGGTAAAACCATATGATTCAAAAAACTCTTTATAATAAGGTGGGTTGTAATTCATGCCCAGGCTGGGTGGTTTAAACCCGTGGATGAGCAGTCCCCAGTATTTATCGTTCTCCCCAAAATTAATAGGGCCGTCCATGGCCTCCATGCCTTTGCTTTTCAGCCAGGCTTTGGCAGTATCGAGTAGTAAAAAGGCGGCATTTTTGTCCTGTATACATTCAAAAAAACCCACCCCGCCGGTTGGTTGGGGGTTCTTATGTGATTTTTCGTAATTTATAAAGGCGGCTACACGGCCAATTAGCTGGCCATCCTTATCGGCCAGTAACCAGCGGTTACAAAGGCCATGGGAAAAAAAAACATTACGGGAAGGGTCGAAAATTGCTTCCACATCACTATCCAACGGACAAATCCAGTGCGGATCGTTTTTATATAGTCTTTTGGGCAGGTCGATAAATTCACGAGCCTGCTGCCAATTGGCTACCTCTATCAGGTTCATAGAGCGAACTTAGGAATTATTCACCATTTATCGTCATCCGGAATATTGTCCCGGGTTTTGAATTTTGCCCGCATTTCCTGTTTTTGGAGCAGCCGTTCTATTATCAGCCGGGCAATCAAAAGGCCGGCATCCTCATCAGCCCGCTTTTCCAGGGTTTCTTTCAGGGTTTTTTCCGAAATATCTATCCGGTATAATATGTTGATAAGCCGCGTAAAATCAGTTTGTATCAACTGATTTATGCCTTCCGCCAGGGAATTTACCAGCTGTTCTTTATCATTTGTAACAGGAAGGTTAAAATCCCCGCTCAGCTGCGCTTTTACTAAAGAGATATTATCTTCAGGCATTTGCATAAATATGTAAATAAGTACATTTTATATTATAAAATTATCCTGCAATACCAGCACCCCGTTAGTCACCCGAATAAATTTTTACAGGCGGTTTTATTCTTGTGGCGTCAATTGACTATTTTTACAACGGGATGCACCAGGAGCGAATGGTGGATACTCAAAGCATTCATTGACCCTCACACTACAGTAACATTTTAACCTTATTCGAAGGATATGCGTTGGAGTGCTGGGATAATTGTATGCTTTTTATTGGTTAGTACCTGTATTCAGGCACAGCGAACCCATTATGGGGTTATCAAAGGTACGGTTGTAGACTCATTTAGCCGTCGATCGCTCGAGTCCTCTTCAGTGGCCGTTTACTTAGCCAAAGATTCTTCCCTTGTTAATCATGCGCTCACCACCCAAAAAGGCGAATTTACCATCGAAGACGTTCCGGTAAGCACTTCCTGTACGCTTGTTATTACTAACCGCGGATACGAAACGTTTACCATGGCGGTTAGTCTGAAGCCTGACGCCAAAGTACTGGTGCTCGATACCATTCTGTTGATTAAATCATACAATGAATTAAAAGCAGTCACTGTCAGGGCACTCAGACCGCCGGTATCGGTAAAGCCCGATACGTTGGAGTTCAATGTATCGTCCTTTAAGACCATGCCCAATGCCATGATCGAAGACCTGTTAAAGCAATTGCCCGGGGTGGAAGTTGATAAGGACGGGAACATTACCATCAATGGCAAAAAGGTATCGAAGCTGATGGTTGATGGCCGGGAATTCTTTGGCGGCGATCCCAAGATCGCATTGAAGAACCTGCCCAAAGATGTCATTGATAAACTTCAGGTGGTTGATAATAAAAGCAGGGAATCGCGCTTTAATAAAACCAGTAATGGCAATGAAGACCTTGCGATAAACCTTACGCTGCGAAAGGAAGCGCAGAAAGGATGGTTTGGAAGATTGAGCGCCGGTTATGGCACCAATGACCGGTATGAAGGGGGCGGCATGGTGAATTTCTTTAATGGCACTAAACAGTTCAGCATTATCGGGAACGCCAATAATACCAATCGCGGAAGTATTTCAGGCAGTGATTTTAATATTTCAACCAGCCAAAGTACGCTCGATGGGGGCGGGGGCGGCCTTACCCGCGCTGCTTCGGGTGGTTTGAACTTTAGTGATAACATTGGCCGCCAGATAAAATTGAACGGTAGTTATTTTTATAACAACAGCCATACGGATAACTTTTCAAGATCACAACGGAAAAACATTTTACCCGATACTTCTTTCTGGTATAATGCCGATGACAACAATGTGAATGATTACAGCAATCATCGCTTCACGCTGAATGCATCTTACAATATCGATACGCTGACTGAAGTTCACATTACTTCAAATGTAAATACCAATATAAGTAATTCGGTAAACGGCAAGGTGGCCAATTCAAAAGCAGAAAACGGCGATCTGATAAATACCAGCGGGAATACGTATAGTACAAAAGGCAATGGCAAAGATATCAGTGGCGAACTCTTTATCAGTCATCGCTTTCGCAAACAGGGCCGGGGCCTAACCCTTGGGTTGAATTATAATTATAACGATCAGACCTCGCTGAGTGATAATATAGGGCAAAATGATTTTTACAAGAACAACCTGGTTGATAGCACCGACCTGGTAAATCAACGAAGCACCGGCAGTAACACTGGCAAAATGCTGAATTTTACTGCTACCTATGCCGAACCGGTGAATAAGTATATCAGCGCCATATTCCGCTATAATTATTCGAAGAATTATAATTATTCAGATAAGCTCACCAACCGGTTTAATGCGGTTACCGGTAAATACGACCTGGAAGACACCGCCTTCACCAATGCTTATAGTAATACCAATATAACGCATACGCCTGATGTAACCTTTACTTTTAACAAGGATAAATACCGCGCAGCTATTGGCTCAGGGGTGCAGTTCTTAACGCAGGATAATCTTACCATTACTTCAGGGAATCTGCTGCATCAGTATTATTTGAACTTTACGCCTTCTGCCAACGTGGGATACAATTTCAGTAAAACCGGCAGTGTAGCTGTTTATTACAATGGCCGAAGCCAGCAGCCATCCATTCAACAATTACAACCGGTACCCGATAACAGCAACCCCTTGTATGTACAGTTGGGTAATCCCGATCTGCGGCCTTCATTTTTTCATAACATAAACATGCAGGTACGCGAATCAAAAGGGAACAGCTACTGGTTTGCCGGTTTTGGGTTTAACAGCACGCAAAACCAGATCATTACCCAAACCTGGTTCGATGATGTGGGGAAACAGTACAGTCAGCCGGTGAATGTAAATGGAAACTATGGAACGTCGGGGAACCTGCAGTACAGCAAAACCTGGAAGAGAAGGGAGGTAGTGCTGCGAATGAACCTGGGTAGCAATGGCTATTATAGCCGCAATAAAACTTTCAGCAACCTGGAACCTGTAACCTCCAATTCGTACAGTCTTTCGGAGTCCGTGGGACTGAATTTTACGTATAAACAGGTGCTGAGCATTATGCCCACCTATAGCATCCGGTTTAATAAAACCCATTACACCGGTCAGTCGGTGCAGGACGCATCGTTCAATACCAAAACATTTTCATTAAGCGCCTTCTGGAACGAACCCAAATGGCTGATACTGGAAAATAACCTGCAATACAATTACAACAGCCAGATAGCGCCAGGCTTTAATAAAAGCGTTACCATGTGGAGCGCGGCTGCCAATGTATTATTGTTTAGAAAGCAAGAGGCTATGTTACGGCTGGCTGTATACGATATTTTAAAACAGAATGCGGGCGTATCGCGTACCATTACGCAAACCTTTATTGAAGACAGGCAAACGCAGGTATTGCAGCAATACTTTCTGTTAAGCTTTATTTATAACATAAGAAAGTTTGGAGTTAAATAAGGGTGAGTCATCCTTGCCTATTAGAATTTCTCCACCACACCCAGGCCAAACAGGGCAAAATCATATTTCACCGGATCATTGGGATCCAGCTTGCGCAAGTGAGTAGTAAGCTCGATGGCTGCCTGCCAGTCGATCTGTTTTCTTGGCAACAGGTTAAACCGTTTGGCTACCCGGGCCACGTGCAGGTCGATGGGACAGATCAATTGTGCGGGTGAAATATTTTTCCAAATGCCAAAATCAACACCACCATCATTGGGGCGCACCATCCAGCGCAGGAACATGTTCAGCCGTTTGCAGGTTGAATTTTTTTCAGGCGTTGCAATGTGTTTGCGGGTGCGGGGCGGTACATGTTCCAGCGAAAAAAAGTAGTGATGAAAACGGGACAATCCATTTTCAGTGGTGTCATCATTTTTATCCAGGCCAAGCGTGAAAGCGCTTTCAAGACTGGCATGTTTTGAATAATGGAATTGTAAGAACTCAATAAAATACAACAGGTCGGTAGTGTTGAACGTGCGGTGTTTGAACGACAACAGTTTTTTCAGATCGTTGTCGGTATGATGCAACATGAACTGATGCGGCGCCATCTCCATCGCCTGCATCAGTTCACGTGATTTTTTTATAATGGTAGTGCGGTTGCCCCAGGCAAATACAGCAGCAAAAAATCCGGCAATCTCTATGTCGGCCTGTTGAGTAAATAAATGCGGTATGGAAACAGGGTCATCTTTAATAAACGAAGGTTGGTTGTACTCCTCCGCTTTACGATTCAGAAAGTCTTTTAAAGATGGCTGTTTCATACATTAATAAGTAGATTAGTTACCGTTCATCATTTATCCTATCGCTGCGTTGAGATCATCTATCAGGTCCTCTGCGTCTTCAATACCCACGCTCAATCTTATCAATGAATCGCTCAGACCGTTCTTGATGCGTTCTTCGCGTGGTATGGACGCATGCGTCATGGTTGCTGGATGATTGATCAAGGACTCCACTCCACCCAGGCTTTCGGCCAGTGCAAACACTTTGGTAGAGGATAATAATTTCTTAGCCGTCTCCACGCTGTCGTCTTTTAAGGTAAAGCTGATCATGCCGCCAAAGCCACGCATTTGTTTTTTGGCAATGGCATAACTTGGGTGATCGGTAAAGCCGCACCAGTATACATGGCCTACTTTAGGATGATTGCGTAAGAAGTGTGCTATCTTTTCTCCATTCTCACAATGGCGTTGCATGCGCACATGCAGGGTTTTAATACCGCGTAAGACCAAAAAGCAATCCATGGGGCCTGGTACCGCGCCACAGCTTTTTTGTATAAAGTATAACTGATCACGAAGGGCCTGATCATTCATAACCAGTGCACCCTGAATAACATCGCTATGGCCACCCAGGTATTTGGTAGCAGAGTGCATCACAATGTCTGCGCCCAGGTCGATCGGGTTTTGCAAATAGGGAGACGCAAAAGTATTATCTACACACAACAATATATTGTTTGCTTTGGCAATAGCTGCCACTGCTGCAATGTCAACAATATTTATCAGTGGGTTGGTGGGCGTCTCCGTCCAGATAAGCTTTGTGTTCTTATTTATATAAGACTTTATATTCTCTGCCTCCTGCATGTTCACGTAATGGAACTTAATGCCAAACTTTTCAAATATTTTGGTGAACAGGCGGTAAGTGCCTCCATACATGTCATTGGCTGCAATAACTTCATCACCAGGCTGTAACAATTTTATTACAGCATCGGTAGCGGCCACGCCACTGCTGAATGCCAGTCCGAATTTCCCGTTTTCTATTACCGCCAGGGCCTCTTCCAGGGCAAACCGGGTAGGGTTTTGGGAGCGGGCATATTCAAATCCTTTATTTTTTCCAGGTGCTTCCTGTACATAGGTGCTGGTTTGGTAAATAGGCGTCATGATAGCCCCGGTTGATGGATCAGGTTCAGCGCCGGCATGAATGAATTTAGTTCCTGCTTTCATAATTTCTCCTTGTGAATAAATGATTTAATGTATGGATATTAGGCACAAGATACAAGAGTCAGGGCACAAGACACAAGTATCAAGGCTCAAGCCTTGAATTTCGGAAATTCCGATAAGATTAAGACATCCTGAACTTTAAACCTTGTGCCATTTAATCCTGGTCCTCCAGTTTAACAGAAGCTTAACCTGGGGGTTGAAATTAAGTGAAACATTCTGCAAACCGTTAATGGGCCTGCGTTGCAGGCGGTAGGGAATCTACTGATCTATGCAAAATGTGCGAAGATGTTCGTATATCTTGTCATGACCCCTCCGCCGGTACCAATTGTCTTGACTTCAGCTTTCGTTCATTATACTTTTGATTCATCAATCACGCATTTTAAAAGTATATAAGCCATGAAAAAAGTGATAGCCATTCTCACCGCTGCGCTGATAGCCTGCAGCACGTATGCATTTAGTCCATTTGATCCGAACGAGAGAGTTCTGAAAGCATTCAATGAAACCTTTAGCACCGCCACAGAAGTGCGCTGGGAAGAATTTCCCAAATACTTTGCCGTTAGCTTTGTAAGCGGTGGCATCAGGGCTAAGGTAAATTACGACAAGGAAGGGAATATGGTCAGCTCCCTTCGTTACTACAACCCGCAACTACTGCCATTGCACATTTTGAATAAAGTAAGCCAGGAGAATTCCAAAAAGAAATTGTTTGGAGTAACTGAAGTTACCGTAGGTGGTAACCTTGCTTATTACATCAAGCTGGAAGACAATACCAGCTGGTATACCTTAAAGGTTGATGCCGAGGGCAACAGCCAGGTAGTTGAAAAGTACAAAAAAGTATAGTAGAAGAATTGGTGTACACCTTGAGGGATTGGTTATGTGAAAGCATGCTATACGCTCAAGGTGTTTTTATAAATTTCAACGCAGTAACTGACCGGCCACTAAATAGCGCCAGTCGTAATTATCAGCCGCATGAGCTTCCTGCGGCTGAATTTTTTTATGTAGCGCCTGTGCTTTCAGCATACCCTGTTTTACGAGTGTGCGCTTTGATTCGTGGATGTATTCCTGTAACCGCGCATCATGCATCCATTGCTGCTGCGGCGGTTCAAACCCGATCTTATCAGTTCGCCAGGCCAGTCCGGCCGGTAATTTCTCCTCCATGCTTTTACGCAGCAGCCATTTGGTGTAACCATCCCGCATTTTAAAGCGTGCGGGAATAGCAAATAATAATTGCACCAGCTCATGAGATAAAAAGGGAAGCCTCACTTCAATGCCATGGGCCATGGCGTTTCTGTCGGCATACCGAAGTAATTCTTCCAGCCCGTTTACAAAGGTGTTGTAATAAAGAATGTTGTTCAGCTCGTCAAAATGGGCAATGTCGTAATACGATTCGCCATATTCATCAACAAAAGAAGTGCTCAGATCGTGCAGGCGTAGCTGTTGGCGCGACCGTTGGCGGCGCAGATACCAGCCGGCATAGGTGGGCATGGCCGCCGCCAGCTTGTTTTTTAAGCCCCAGGGTTCTGTAATACCCAATGAGCGTGCATGGTTCAACTCGTGGTGCAGCCTGTTTTTATTATCCCTGAACAATTGCTGCCAGTACCAGTGATAATACTTATGATAGCCGGCCAGTATTTCATCGGCGCCCTGCCCATCGAGCAACACGGTAACGCCGTGCTGGCGGGCCAGTTCATACACATAGAATTGCGCCATGATGCTGGCCGATTGAAAGGGTTCTTCCTGGTGATAACATATTTTTTCAAAATCATGAATAACCCGGTCGGCATTGGGTTGAACCGCATGGTTGTGCGTGGCAAAGTGATCGGCTACTTTTTTTATCCAGCCCGATTCGTCCTGTTTGAAGCCGGGAAAGATGGCGGAAAATGTATCGTATTGCCGGGGCGCCATTGTTTGAATGGTGGCCAGCACGCAGGAGCTGTCAAGCCCGCCGCTTAAGGAAGTGCCCACAGGCACATCGCTGCGCAATCTTCTTTGCACTGATTGGGTGAACAGGTTGTTGAACTGTCTGATAGCCTGTTCATCGGTTATTGCTTCCTCCGTATAATCAACATCTATGTTCCAGTACAGTGAACGGGTAAGCCGGCGATTGGGTAAGTGATATTCAATAAATGAGCGGGCAGGCAGTTTATTGATGCCCGTATAAAAGGTTTCTTCTGCAGTAGCCGGGTTTTGTGTATACCCCAGGGTGAAATAATTGAAAAACATTTTTTCATTGATCTGTTTTTCAATACCCACCGCCCACAAGGCCTTCATTTCACTGGCAAATACAAACTGGTTATCATCGAAATAATAATAGAATGGTTTTTCGCCAAACCGGTCCCGGGCGGCAAACAGGGTTTGTTCCTGTTCGTCCCAAATGGCAAAGGCGAACATGCCATCAAAGTATTGCAGGCAGTTTGACCGGTAACAATCATACGCGGCCATTATTACTTCTGTGTCGGACTGACTATGAAATTGATAGCCTTTTTGAAGCAGGGTATCTCTTACTTCCAGGTAGTTGTATATCTCCCCATTGTGAATAATGGTATACCGCTTAAGGTAATGCATGGGCTGCGCACCTGTGGAGCTGAGGTCAATGATCGACAGGCGGCGATGGCCAAAGCCGGTGGTGTGGTTATCGTTGATCCAGTGTCCTTCACCATCGGGGCCACGGTGAACCAGGGCCTCCGTCATTTTCGCCAGGCGTTGTACAGATAGCAGACCGGATTGATTGGTTAAAATACCTGCGATACCACACATGGCAACAAGATAACAATTACCACGTAATCGGCAAGCTTGCTTTTACACTATCCCATTCCATATTCAGTTGCATGCCCTTGCCTGCCTTTTCAAACTCCATGGTAAACAGCTCGTAAGGGAAGCGGGTTTTGGAAACGGGGATGGAAAATTTGTATTCGTCCTTGGTAGAATCGATCTTCAGGCCCCAGGTGTACAGGTCGGTGTTCAGCACCAGTTTCCAGTTATTTTCCTGGGGAATACAGTAAATAACATAGCGGCCTTTTGAAACCCTTTTGTCGGAAATGGTTACATCCCTGAAGAATTCAATTTCAGTGGCCTCATTAGCGCCCAGGCGCCAAACAGCCCCATATTTTATGAGGTCTCCAAAGATGAGCCGGTTATTTTTTTGTGGCCTGCTGTAAATAACGCGTGCAATTGGCGGTTCGCTGATGGAACCGGTCATTTTTAATTTGGGATAATCAACCGGATAATAGCTCATATCCATAGGAGATTTATCGAGCCCCGGTTGCAGATCTTTTTCAGTTGGTTGGTTGGCTGACGTATTGGGATTGATCGTTACGGAATTATTGCCCGAAGTGGAGGGCCCGTCGCAACCAATTGTCAAAGCGATGATCCAGAGTAAACAGCAAAGTTTTATAAGTTGCCTGGTTTGATACATTATTTTATTTTATAAAGGTTATAGGCAAGGTGGCTTTCACATCGTCCCAGGCCATTATCATATTGGCGCCGGAATCGGTTTTATCAAAAACCAGGGTAAAAGCCTCAATTGGGTCTTGTTGTTTTTCCAGTTTAACATCGGTACGCAGCACATCCTTTTTTTCGTCATATTGAAATGCGCCCCAAATATCGGTTTCCCTGTTGAAGATCAGGGTCCACTTGTCCTGGAACGGGATGGCGTACATACTGTACCGGCCTTTTTTCAGCCGGTCGTTATTAATTTTTACATCTTTATACAGTTCAATTTCAGTGGCTTCGTTAGCGCCCAGGCGCCAAACCTTGCCATATTCTATCAAATCCCCAAATACATTCCGGCCGTTTTTTTGCGGCCTGCTGTAACATACCCGGCACATCAGTGGGTCTATGGCTTTATTCTGGATCTTCAGAATAGGGAAATTGGCCGGGAAATAGCTCATGTCCATGGGCGATTTGTCCAGGGCAGGCGCTTTAAATTGTGCTTCTACGGTTGTATTGATTATGGTTACGGCAAAAAATAACACCACCAGCTGCTTCATCTTCGTATTGTTTTAATAAGACTATTTAGTTCAGGAGATCCCCTATGCAGGTAAATAATCGGCAAAAATAAAAGTTAGATGGATTCCCCTAAAACATATTTATTATCATTAAACGTTTTGACGTAAGAAAATCCTGTGGAGGGGCAGCACTTTTAAAGATATTTTAATTGGGGTAAGTGGGGAGACGCCGTTTACATCCTTTGCAGGGTGTCAAAGGCAAACTGGTGCAGGGACGGAAAGAAATCTATATAGTATTGCTGCAGCTTGTTGTAGTTTTCTTCAAATAATTTAAAGGCCGTTTGGCTATCGGTTAAATAAGCCGCCCGGTGAACCACCCCCTCAAAACTTCGCTCAATACCCTGCCGGGTACGGTAGTTATATAACCAGTCGTGCCGTTTCATATAAGGAAACATCTTTTTGAATGGTTCGGGGGAAACATCCACGTATTTTTCCAGGGAGATGTAGACCTGCCGGGAAAACTCAGACAAAGAGGAATCGTCGTTAAATTGTTGGCTGTCGTTGGCCAGAAAGTGATCGTACGATACGTCGATAAAAGCTGAACTATATAACCTGTAATGGGATTTAAAAATGTTTTTGGCTTCCCGGGTAGCAGCATGTTCATCAGTAAAGGAATCGATGGCCCGGTGTAGCAAAATTCCCTTGCGCAC
>NZ_JBJMLX010000478.1:0-1597 GCF_045805085.1 Niastella sp. | reverse complement strand
GTTGAAGGTGTGGTAACACACACTGGAGGACCGAACTCATTAGCGTTGAAAAGCTATGGGATGACCTGTGGATAGGGGTGAAAGGCCAATCAAACTGAGAGATAGCTCGTTCTCCCCGAAATGTTTTTAGGAACAGCCTCGGATATTGAAGTATGATAGAGGTAGAGCTACTGATTGGGCTAGGGGGCTTCACCGCCTACCAAACCCTGACAAACTCCGAATGCTATCATATATCTCCGGGAGTGAGGCTGCGGGTGCTAAGATCCGTGGCCGAGAGGGAAATAACCCAGATTAGCAACTAAGGTCCCTAATACGTAGTTAAGTTGATCAAACGAGGTGGGACTTCTATAACAGCCAGGATGTTGGCTTGGAAGCAGCCATTCATTTAAAGAGTGCGTAACAGCTCACTGGTCGAGAGGTCCTGCACGGAAAATAATCGGGCATCAAACCATGAACCGAAGCTCTAAGATTGCCGCTCGGCGGTATATCGGTAGGGGAGCATTGAAATCTGCATCGAAGGTGTGCGGTGACGCATGCTGGAGCGATTTCAAAAGAAAATGTAGGCATAAGTAGCGATAAAAGTAGTGAAAAACTACTTCACCGTAAGACTAAGGGTTCCTGATCAACGTTAATCGGATCAGGGTTAGTCGGGTCCTTAGGCGAACCCGAAAGGGGCAGCTGATGGAAAACTGGTTAATATTCCAGTACTCGCTTTAATTTCGATGGAGTGACGCAGAAGTGAACAGCACACGAGGGAGACGGAATTCCCCGTTTAAGTATGTAGCTATAGGCTTTACAGGTAAATCCGTAGAGTTTGGCGAAGTACGAAAGTATATGAGGGCTTCGGCCTGATTGAGTGCTCTAATAGCTGCCGAGAAAAACTTCTAAGGTTAGGTTAAAGCGACCCGTACCGCAAACCGACACAGGTAGTCGAGGCGAATAGCCTAAGGTGCTCGGGTGAGCCGTGGAGAAGGAACTAGGCAAATTGATGCTGTAACTTCGGGATAAAGCATGCCACCTTCTGGGTGGCCCCAGTAAAATGGTTCAACCAACTGTTTAACAAAAACACAGGGCCCTGCAAAATCGTAAGATGACGTATAGAGCCTGATACCTGCCCGGTGCTGGAAGGTTAAGGAAGGGTGTTCGACGCAAGTCAAAGCTCCTGACTGAAGCCCCAGTAAACGGCGGCCGTAACTATAACGGTCCTAAGGTAGCGAAATTCCTTGTCGGGTAAGTTCCGACCTGCACGAATGGTCTAATGAGTTGAACGCTGTCTCCTCCACGAGCCCGGCGAAATTGTAGTATCGGTGAAGATGCCGGTTACCCGTCACGGGACGGAAAGACCCCGTGAACCTTCACTACAACTTTGCATTGATTTTGAGCAACCGATGTGTAGAATAGTTGGGACGCTATGAAGCGGTGCCGCCAGGTGCCGTGAAGCGGTCGTTGAAATACCAACCTTCGTTTGCTTAGAGTCTAATCCCTTGCGGGAAACAGTGCATGGTGGGTAGTTTGACTGGGGTGGTCGCCTCCTAAAAAGTAACGGAGGCTTGCAAAGGTTCCCTCAGTACGGTTGGTAATCGTACGTAGAGCGCAT
>NZ_JBJMLX010000477.1:0-2173 GCF_045805085.1 Niastella sp. | reverse complement strand
TATCCCCGGGCAAAAAGTATTGTTGTTGGTTTGAACCTGACCTTCTAAGCCTAATCAAAAAAAGAATGACAATGAAAAAGATTCTCAATAATATAGCTATAGTGGTTTTGTCAGGAGTGATGCTTACTTCCTGCAAAAAATTTCTCGACAGAAAAAACGAAGCCTCGTTCGACAGTGAATCAACTTTTCAGGATGCTTCACGGGCTGAAATGTTTGTCTATGGTATTTACAGCCTTAGCTTCAACAGGGAGTTGTATTATCAGTTTGGAATGGGCACTGATGAATGTATCTCTACAGAAGGGGAAACCAATTCGAAGAACATGTTTGCCAACTACGCGTACTCACCCGACATTGTGCCTACCGATACCTATGCGGCCATGTACCGGGCTATCGAGTACGCCAACATTGGTATAAAGAATCTGAGCGCGATGAAGGGCGCTACCGATGCAGAGCAAAAGAAAATAACCATGTTGCTGGGCGAATCGTATGCCTTGCGGGCCATGTGTTATTTGAACGCGGTACGGTTATTTGGCGATTGTCCATATCCCACCATTCCTGTACAGGATGCAGGCACCTTCATATCTTCCCGCGTAAGCAGGGATACTATCTATGATGGTTGTGTAGCCGACCTGCAGAAAGCCATTGAGTTATTGCCCTGGAAAAGCGAAGGCATGATACCCACGCCGGAACGCTTTTCAAAAAATGCGGCGTATGGTATCCTGGCCCGCACAGCCCTGTATGCAGCCGGTTATTCCCTGCGCTGGGACCTGAACACCTACGCTGCCTCATCCATACAAATGGCTCAACGGTCCGATGCCGCCCGCATAAAACAATTATACCAGATCGCCTCCGATGCCTGCAATGCGGTCATGCAAAAAGGCGAGAACAGTTTGTTGCCCAGCTATGAAACCGTTTTTCGTGACCTGGTGAACGGCAGATACAACAACGAATCGATGTTGGAATTCGGTCAGTATGGTACTGATGTGAACGGATCGGCAATTGGCTATACAAACGGGATGTTCAGTCATACAAGCAGTATTTTCGGAAAAGCACAACCTGCCATGGGCGTTATGCCAACTTTTTATTATGATTTTGAAAATGGCGATACCCGCCGGGATGTAAGTATTTGTACATACGGTATTACCGCCACCAATGGCCGCCAGTTGAACCCTTATGGCGCTAATACCATCGGTAAATTCCGGGTTACCTGGAAAGGTTCAGCAGGTACCGCTATCAACAAACGCGATATCAACTGGCCCTGGCTGCGCTATTCCGATGTGCTGTTGATGTATGCCGAAGCACAGAACGAATTGAACAATGGGCCTACCCCTGCAGGCAAAGCTGCCTACGAACAGGTAAGAAAGCGCGGTTTTGGCGGCGATGCCAGTAAAATAGGAACTACACCTGCTACTTACCAGGATTTCAGGAATGCTATCATCAATGAAAGAAAGCTGGAACTGTCTTTCGAAGGCTGGCGCAGAACCGACCTGGTGCGTTGGGGTATTCAATATGAAGCATTGACCCAGTGTAAACAAAACCTGATCGACATGGCCAACAAAGCAGGTAAATATGCTACAATCGATCAGTACCGGGCCTATAAACTCGAAACTGCTACCAACTGGAATGATCCTGTAGTAGCCGTTCCGTTCATTGGTTATAAAACCGCGCCCACCGCTGCCGATAAAGCTACATTAACAGCAAATGGCTATACCCTGCTGGATATGTACAGCGCTACGGCCGTAAGCGGTGGTCAGGTTTTAGGCGCCACGCAAGCCTGGGTGAAGGCGATATTCAGAGGGATAGAGAAAAATAAAACAGAACTGTTACCCCTGAATACGACCACCATCAATAATAATCCCGGTTTAGTCGGGCAGCAACATCCGCTGTATTGATAAGGCAGAGGGCAGAAGGCAAAAGGCAGAAATGCCTCATCGCGGCAGAGGCCAGCAATAGAGGAGTGGTAAGAAAAATTATAAGGCAGCCCAACTCCCCCTCCACCGGAGGGGGCCCGGGGGAGGGCCTTCAACCAAACGATTGTTAACTATTAAACAAAGTTTAATTGTGCATTGCTATGAGAAAAAATTACACTAACAGGGTACCATACCTGTCCTATCTTGTCCTGGTCTTATCTGTCTTTTCCTTTCAACACCTGCATGCCCAAATGCTGGCTTTT
>NZ_JBJMLX010000476.1:0-9268 GCF_045805085.1 Niastella sp. | reverse complement strand
CGGCTTCGGGCTCGGAAAGACAAAATGCACCGATGATTTCTCCTTTGGCGAGCGGCACTAAATATTTTTGTTTTTGCTCTTCTGTTCCAAATTTCTCCAACCCCCAACAAACAAGGCTATTGTTCACACTCATACATACGCTTACACTGGCATCTATCTTACTCACTTCTTCCATTGCCAGCACATAGCTGATCGTATCCATACCGGCGCCACCGTAATCAGGACTTACCATCATGCCCATAAAACCGAGTTCGGCCAGTTTTAAGACCTGCTCCCGGGGAAATTTCTGATGCTCGTCGCGTTCAATCACCCCTGGCAGACACTCGTTCTGGGCAAAATCGCGGGCGGCTTTTTGGATCATTAAATGTTCTTCGGTAAGTTGAAATTGCATATCACGAATTTAATTAACTGCCCGCAAGATAATAGATTTCATTTCAAAAACTAACATTCGTTCGTGTTAATTTTAGCGGATTCGCTATCTTGCCTACTCGTTCTTCCTTTGATATAACAAATTAATTATACTCATGTCCCGAAAAGAAAAGAAAGTAGTTCAGGTAACATCTGAAGTAGGCCGGTTACGACGATTATTAGTACATAGTCCCGATAGCGGATTGGGCAAAGTAGTGCCGTCTAAAGCGCAGGACTGGTTATTTGAGGACATTGTGCACCTGGAAACCATGCGGAAGAAAGAATATGATTACTATACCAAGGTGCTGATGTATTTCCTGGATCCCGAAAAGATCCGCGGCCGCCTGCACCTGATTGATGCGCCTGAAAATAACCGCGATTTTTATAAACCCGAGAAACCTGAATTTTATAAATCTGAAAAAGTAGTGGAGCTGGAATGGCTGCTGGCCGATGTGTTGAACGACCAGGAAATAAAGCTAAAGCTCGTTGCTTCGGTGTGCGCGGTGGAAGGCTGTTCTTACGCAACCCAAAACGAGTTGCTTGAGCTATCTCCTGCCAAACTATCGAAAGTTATTATCAGCGGCACTATCGAGGACGACCGGCTGATCTTTCCGCCCATTCCCAATTTTATTTTTACCCGCGATATTGGCATTGTTATCAATGAATATGTGTTGTTGAACAAACCGGCGAAAACCGCCCGCCTGCGGGAAGCCCTGCTGGCCAAATACATTTTCTTCAACCATCCCCTGTTCGAAGCCTATCGCGATAACATCCTGGAGATCCCCGACACCGCCCACCATTTCTTATTACCTCGCGATGGAGATGAAAAAAAGGTAACCCTCGAAGGCGGCGATGTGATGGTAGTTCATAAAGATCACTTACTGGTTGGAATAAGCGAACGCACCACTATGGAAGCCGCCCACCAGGTAGTGAATATGTTGTTTGAAAGGAACGTGGTTAAAAAGATAACGATCATTAAGATCCCCCGCCGCCGCGATTACATGCATATCGATACCATCTTCACCCAGGTAAAGCGGAACATGTGGGTACTGCTGGGCGCCTTTAGCAAAAAAGTAATAAAACACGAAGGGGCCGATCCGATTGAACGCATCCTGGAAGGCAATAAAAAAGAAGACAAGATCAGGATCATCCAGTTCAGGAAAAAAGACCCGGAAAACCCGGTTTACTTCGATAACCTGGAAGACCTGTTGACTGATATTAGTGAGAACGACCTCGAATGCAAGGGGAAAGTAAAATTCATTTATTCAGGTAACAATAAGTTTCCCTTCGATACCCGCGAACAATGGACAGACAGTTGCAACCTGCTGGCATTGAAAGAAGGCGTGGTGCTGGGCTATGATCGCAATGATAAAACGGTTGAAGCATTCCGTGAAGCTGGTTTTACCATTGTTCATGTTAAAGACCTGCTTGACCAGTTTGAAAAAGAAGAAACAACGCCCGATGAGTTGGAAGATACGTTGATACTGATACCATCGGCCGAGCTGTCACGCGCCCGGGGCGGTTTTCATTGTATGAGCATGCCTTTGTTCAGAGAAGATATTGATTAATATTTCAGTTTTTATTCTATGCAAACCACTTCACACATCTTGATGATAAGGCCGGTGAATTTTGGCTTTAATGCCCAAACGGCCGTAAACAATGCTTTCCAGGTTGCAGGCGCCGATGCCGCCGCACAGGAAAAAGCGCAATTGGAGTTTGATAATTTTGTAACGCAGCTCCGTTCTCACGGCGTTTTTGTAACCGTTATCAATGATACGCCCGAGCCATATACCCCCGACTCTATTTTTCCCAATAACTGGATCTCATTTCACGAAACCGGGACCATTTGTTTATATCCCATGTTTGCTGAAAACCGGCGGCAGGAACGCAAGCCTGTGGTTATTCACCACCTGCAACAATTGTTTACTGTAACCAATACATTTGATTTTACTGGTTATGAAAAGGAGAACCTGTTTCTGGAAGGTACGGGCAGCATGGTGTTGGATCGCGATAACAAAATAGCTTATGCCTGCCTCTCGCCCCGCACGCATCAAACCGTACTGGATGATTTTTGTAAAAAGATGGGCTACCGGCCCGTATTGTTCACGTCCGTTGACGGCGGAGGTCAGGCAGTATATCATACCAATGTGATCATGTGCGTAGCCGACCGCTATGTAGTGATCTGCCTTGATTCATTGCCCAATCATGAAGAAAACAAAATGGTGCAGGAAATGATCGGCAATTCGGGCAAGGAACTGATCCGCATCAGCCTTGAACAAATGAACCGGTTTGCCGGCAACATGTTGCAGGTGCACGACAAAGCCGGGGAGAAATTGCTGGTGATGTCGAGCCAGGCTTATCAATCATTACAGCCAGAACAAATAATAAAACTGGAAAGCTATAACCGCATTCTGCATGCACCGTTGACTACCATTGAAACCAATGGCGGTGGCAGCGCACGCTGTATGATGGCGGAAGTGTTCCTTAAAAGACAATAGACCAATTAGCAAATTCGAAACATTAATTCCAACCCCTCATCAAACGACATAGGTTCATACCCAAGTTCTTTCCTTGCCTTCTCAATAACAAACCCTGTTTTTAAGGGGCGGCGACCGGGTTGTTTAAAAGTAGACGCATCAACCTTTACGATCTTGCCTGCATCGAGTTGAAATTTTTGCGCTGTTTTAATGGCGATATCATAAGGCGTTAACCAGTCTTTACCTGAGATATGATAAATGCCTGTTGCTTTTTGTTCAATGATCAACGCAATGCCTTTTGCCAGGTCGCCCACATAGGTAGGTGTACGTAACTGGTCGCTAACCACCTGTATGGTTTTGTCTTGTTCCAGGCTTTCCCGCACCCAGCTTACAATATTGCTGCGGGTGCCTTTTATTAAATTGCCATATACCAAACAGGTGCGTACAATGGCAAATGGGATGTCGCTTGTTTGCACCATGCTTTCGGCCTGTAGTTTGGTAAATCCATACAAGCTGATGGGCAGGGTATCATCTTCTTCACTGTAATTTCCCTGCTCACCATCAAACACAAAATCGGTTGAGATGAATATGAAGTGACTGCTAAAAGTCTCCGCATCTGTCAATATCTGCGCAGTGCCCTGCACATTGATGCGGTCGCATTGCTCAGGTTGTAATTCACATTCATCAACGTTTGTCATGGCAGCTGCATGCACCACCACATCCGGCTTCTCCCGGTTCATGACGGCATAGGTATCAAACGCATTAGCGATATCCATTGAATGATAGGCATAATTACCGGATGGTTCAAACGGTAACCTCGATTCGCCGCGGCTGGTGGCCACTACCTGATAGTTCTTATCGAGTAATAATTTGGTCAGGTGTTGCCCCAATAAACCATTAGCTCCGGTGATTAACACTTTCATTTGATAATTTATTATTTCGTTTTATTTCAATTATAATAATCTCAATTTCTTTACACCATTCTTTATAACACATTCATTATCTTGAACCCCGAACGCGATTTTGTGCAACTGTGTGCTAAAGTCTTTATCTGTATAAAAGCGCAATAATGGTGAAAAAAAATAGTGTTTTGCAAAAAAAGCATCATTTTACAGAACAATTTTAGTGATTTTTTGAGTGAGTGTGTACTTAATACGTGTATCAAAACAAAACCTTATTTTTGGGCCGCCTTTCCAAAAGTTGGTAGACAGCCTTTAACAAATTCCTTTGCAGATCAGAAGATTTTTAAATAAAACAGATTTTATTCATGGCAAAAAAGGTGACTAAAATCGGTGTCCTTACCTCAGGAGGTGATTCTCCGGGTATGAACGCCGCCATACGGGCAGTTGTGAGAACCGGTAATTATTATGGATTGGAAGTGTTTGGTATCATGCGCGGTTATAGCGGAATTATTGATAATGATATTGTGCCTATGCATTCGCGCAGTGTTGCCAATATTATCCAACGCGGTGGCACCATTCTGAAAACAGCCCGGTGCAAAGAATTCTTTACTCCCGAAGGACGACTGAAAGCATATAACAACCTCAAAAAACTGGGTATCGATGGCCTGGTGATCATCGGTGGCGACGGTTCATTCAGAGGCGCTGATATCTTCAGCCGTGAGTTCGACATCCCCTGTATTGGTTTACCCGGTACTATTGATAAAGACATTGCCGGAACCGATTTTACCATTGGTTTTGATACTGCTGTAAATACTGCCGTTGAGGCAATCGATAAAATTCGCGATACAGCCGATGCGCACGACCGTTTATTCATTATTGAAGTAATGGGCCGTGATGCCGGTTATATTGCCCTGCACAGTGGTATTGCCACCGGTGCGGAACACATTTTGATACCAGAACGTAAAACAGATATTGAAGAACTGGTAGCTTCCCTGCAGGAAAAAGAACGCCGCAAAAAACTGGTGAACATGGTGGTCGTGGCTGAAGGTGATGAGTTTGGCGGCGCCAATGAAGTAGCCAAAGTGGTGAAGGAACGCCTTCCGACAACTGATACCCGGGTTTGCATTCTGGGTCATATTCAACGCGGTGGTTCGCCCACTTGTTTGGACAGGCTTATTGCCAGCCGCATGGGTTATGCAGCCGTTGAGTCGCTGCTCGAAGGCCGGCATAATGTAATGGTGGGCATTTTAAACAACCGCATGCATTATACCCTGCTGGAAAGAGCCGTAAAATCTAAACAAAAGATTAGTGACGAATGGATCAAGATTGTAAAGATCCTGGCAAGCTAACCGGTTTTGACCAGTCTTGAAATCCTGTATTTAATAAACCTGAAATTTTAGAATCAAGAAACAAATACAATGGCAAGAGATATTACCAAGTACCTGCACAATGAAATGGATAAGGAAGCAGGCATTCAACATACAATACATAGAACGAAAATCGTGGCTACCGTAGGACCGGCCTGTGACACGTATGAGAAACTGCTGGAGCTGGTAAAAGCAGGGGTTAATATTTTCCGCCTGAACTTCTCGCACGGCACCCACGAAAACAAAGCCCAGATCATTGAGCATATCCGTGCCATCAATACAAAAGAACCATACAACATTTCCATACTCGCCGATTTACAGGGGCCCAAATTGCGCGTGGGTGAAATTGAGAACGGCGCCCTGCTGATCGAGCCCGGCGATATTCTCACCTTCACTTCGAAAGAAAAAGTAGTGGGCACCAAAGAAAAGATCTATGTCTCCTACCCTAACCTGCACGAAGATGTGGAAGTAGGCAACAAGATCATGATTGATGATGGAAAGCTGGAAGTAGTGGTAACAGAAATTACCAAAGCCGGCGATGTTAAAGTACAAGTTACTTATGGTGGTTTACTGCTTCCCAAAAAAGGCGTAAACCTGCCAGATACCAAGATCTCTCTGCCCTCCTTAACCGAAAAAGACCTGGCTGACCTGGAGTTCATCATTGGCCAGCAGGTTGACTGGATAGCGCTTTCTTTTGTACGTCAAGCAGAAGATATCGTTGATCTGAAGAGAAGATTACACGAAGCCAACAGCAAATCGAAAGTTATTGCCAAAATAGAAATGCCTTCAGCCCTGGTTGACCTCCGTAACATTGTCCTGGAATCAGATGGGGTAATGGTGGCCCGTGGCGACCTGGGTGTTGAACTGCCGGTTGAAAAAGTTCCGATGGCGCAACGCGATATCATTCGCAAATGTATCCACCGCGCCAAACCGGTGATCGTGGCTACCCAGATGATGGAAAGCATGATCGACCGCGTAAAACCCAACCGCAGCGAGATCACCGACGTGGCCAATGCCGTACTGGAAGGCGCCGACGCCGTGATGCTGAGTGGTGAAACCGCTACCGGTAAACACCCTGCCCTGGTGGTTGAAACCATGCGCAAGATCATTTTGGAAGTAGAACGCACTGAATACCGCTATAACCGCGAAGAGGACCTGAAACCGCTGCCCCACTCGCCTTCATTCCTGAGCGACGCCATTTGTTATAATGGATGTAAACTCTCGAGAGATACCAAGGCCGATGCATTGATCGGGATGACGCAAAGCGGCTACACCGCTTTTGTGCTCAGCAGCTACCGTCCATATTCGCCTTTATATATCTTCACCAAAGAAAGAACGCTGGTAAACCAGCTGAGCTTAAGCTGGGGCGTACGCGCCTTCTTTTATGATGAGGAAGAAAGCCTGGATGAGATCATGTTCGATCAGATCAAGATCCTGAAAGAAAGGGGCTTCCTTAAAACAGGTGATGTAGTGGTGAATACAGGTAGTACGCCGGTTCACTTGCACATTCCTACCAACGTATTGAAAATTACGAAAGTGGAGTAATCAACTATATTTAAAAAGAAAATGCCTCCGGCGATATCGCCGGGGGCATTTTCTTTTTATGCTTCCAAATAAAAATGGTCCCGATTAGCCGGAACCATTCACTAATATTTTATTTCAACCTATGTTTACTGATATTGAATATAAATAGGTTGTGGTTTTAATTTCAGCACTTCAGCAGGTGTTAAAACATGGCTGTTGGCTTCGCGCAGGTCATTTTTGTAAAAAAGCTTGAAACCGGTGAATTGTACAGGCTCTTTATACACGAATTGCTTGTACGTATTGAACTTACGCGCCTGGTGTCCCCATCCATCCATATCCATAACAATCTGAATTTCAGGTTGTAATTTGATTTGTTTGTAATTGGTAACCATGGCCCTGGTAAAGCGGTGCACCACCAGGATCTTGGGGGGCAGATTGTTGGCTTTAACCAGTTTGGCCAGGTAATCTGATGTCCAGTTAATATCTGCAGCATCCATGGTACCGATAACCGAACCAGGTTTTTTACCGGTTTTCATAGAAAACTCGGGGTCGATACCCAGGTGTACGTTTGGCATTTTCAGGTATTTCTCCAGCACCGGGATCTCCTCGGGCAGGGTACTTAAAGCTATTTGTACATCAAGGAATACTAACGCATTCATTTTCTGCGCCATCTTTATGGCTTTATCTATCTGGGCCGTTGGCATGCGCAGGCGGTATTTGCCGGCATCGCCCGGACTGCCCTGAGCAGTAGCAGCTATATAGTGAATGGCGGGGATCACCTCCATCGTAGTGTCGGCCGCCTGCCATCTCTTGATTTCACCGTTTAATTTTTCAATGACCACATCTTCGGAGTATTCACCAAGTACACCCATTTTTTTGGAGTAGAAATTACCATAATAGGCTACAATGCGTTTAAAGGGCAAAATAGCGCCTGCGTTGGGATAGGCCCCTTTAACCGGCCACATGCCACTAGTATCGCCATTGGCGTTCCAATTCAATTTAGCAATGAATAAAGCGGTATCCAGCGGCGGAGCTGTTGGTTTTACAATATCCGTATCGCTTTTGGCTTTACCATCTCCCTCACCCGGGACCGTTTGTCCTTTGGCACTATCGGGTTTGCACATGCTGAACGATAAAGTTGAAAGGGAAAGTACTAGTAACGCGCCTGTCCAAATGAGGGCAGATTTCTTCATGGTAATTGATTTTTTAACAGCAGGCCACCAGGCCTTATTTGGGTGATTCATTCGTTGCTCTACGGAAAGGCGTAAAGGTCGGCTAATTTGCTAACAACGCCTTATGTGTGAATATATTTTAGCACGGGAGCGGGTTTTAGCAAGTTGTTGACATTTCAATTTTAATGCCGGCAGCGGCCTATACTGATAAAACCAGTGTAACTTTAAAGAGCGTTAATTGGTTAACGGGCAAACCAGTTAATAGTTAACAGGTTTACCCATTAGCAATTTTTACAAATCTTTAAAATTGTTTGCCATGGGTACGCTTCAACAAATTCAACGGTGGAGCCTCACACACCACCCCAGCTGGCTGGTTGTGTTGCGGGTAGCTTTAGGGGTGTGTCTCTTTTTTAAAGGAATCTTCTTCCTGGCAAATACATCAACACTTCAGGAACTGGTCAGGGGCAGCCTGGTTGCCAACCGGAGCGACTGGCTGGTGATCTTTATAACCTGGTCGCACCTGCTGGGCGGTTTTCTTATTATCATCGGTCTGCTAACCCGGTGGGCAGCCCTGCTGAATGTACCCATCCTGATGGGCGCTGTAATCTTCATCAACACCCAACGGGATTCATTTGGCAATTTTGAACTGCCTTTTGCACTCATTGTGTTGTTGTTGCTGATCTTTTTCCTGGTTGAAGGAGGCGGCCCCATTTCGCTCGATAATTTCTTCAAAAAACACGAGGCTTAAGCCTATTCACCTTCATAAATAACTCCTGAAGTAGGAGTTTCATGTAGCTCAATACGATGCATGGCGGGCAATGCCGGCTTCAGGCTGTCCCAGATCCACACGGCTATCAGCTCGCAGGTGGGGTTTTCCAAACCGGGTATATCGTTCATGAGTTTATGATCGAGTTGGGTTACCACCGGTTTAATGATGGTTTTCAGCTCCGCAAAATCAATGATCCAGCCAAATTTGGGATCAGGTTTGCCTTTCAGCCACACGCGCAGCCGGTAGGTATGGCCATGAATATTTTTACATTTATGCCCCTCGGGCACATTTGGTAAAAAGTGGGCTGAATCAAAGGTAAATTCTTTATAAAGCAGCATAGGCCGCAAAATTAAGAAAGAATTGGAATAAGCGCCTGACTTTGGTCAGGTGGGTTGACAAGTTGATCAGTTGACCTGTTGACCAGTAGACCAGGAATAGCAAACGGCAGACGGCAAACATGGCTCGTGATTATTTGCAATTAATAAGCGATCTTGCACCGCGGAAAATTCTTTGCCTTCTGCCTTCTGCCTTCTGCCTTCTGCCTTCTGCCTTCTGCCTTCTGCCTTCTGCCTTCTGCCTTCTGCCTTCTGCCTTCTGCCTTCTGCCTTCTGCCTTCTGCCTTCTGCCTTCTGCCTTCTGCCTTCTGCCT
>NZ_JBJMLX010000475.1:0-5247 GCF_045805085.1 Niastella sp. | reverse complement strand
TTCTGCATCTTTCAGTACGGTAATGCTTTCAATATCCAATGGGCTCATGGTTGTAAAAGGATCAAAGCCTGTGGCTGAAATCCCGGGAGCTGAGGGCTTGCCAACCATAGTGGTTAACTGGTTTACCGGGTGCAGGGAAGGGGCCCAGGGGATACCATTTACCACGAACAAAGGACTGTTGGATGGGCGATAAGTTGTTTCTGATGAGGGACCAATAGAAGTAGGACCACGGAATTGAAATTTATGTGTAGCGCCAAATAAGCCACTGGTGGGCGGCGCTAAGATACCTGAAACATTTTCCTGGATGATCTTCAACATATCACCACCAGGTGTTATGCTGGGCCGGACCTGTGATACCCCTGCTGTGTTCCCTCTGTCTTTGGATGATGAATATCCTCTTACAATCGCTACTTCCAGGTTTGGGTCCTGTAGTTCCATGCGAATAACAAGCTGGCGATGGTTAATTTGCCAGGGTATAACAACGGGTCTGTAATTGACGTAGGTAATTTCCAATGTATCATCGAGTGTCCATACCAGGCCAAATTCCCCTTCATTTTTAGTAGCGCCTGCATACCGGCCCGATCGTAATTGTACGGTGGCGCCGGGGAGTGGATTGGCCGAATCGTTCAGCACAATCCCTTTTACGCGATATTGAAAATGTTCGCGGCTGCTTTCAATTTCTGATCTTTCTTTTTGGAGAATGGCCAGTCGATTGGCAATAATGCTGAATTTCAAAAAGGGTTGTTCCGAAAAAATACGTTGCAGTAAACTGTCATTTACGGGTGACAGTGGTATATATACGGGCATGGCCCATTTCATGATCCTGGGATCATAAACAGCCTCTTTAAATACACCCTTTGACTTCAATATTTTTAGTGCTTTTTCAAGGGAATGCACCGATCCGCCAGGATTTCCATCCTGCCCCCTTGCTGCACTAATACAACATACCATAACCAAATAACCAAGGATCTTTTTCATACGGTATTATTTCCCATAAACGCGTTCAATTAATAATCCAGGGTTACTGCATTACAATCAGGCGAATATGAATGAAAATAAATGTTATGTCTGATTGTGCTTGCGTAACTGATAACTGGTTTGGTTAGATATCAGTTATGAAGTTATAAAAATGATGGTTTTTTAATCGTACTTTTTTCTGTAAACGTGTGTCCATATATGTAATTATTCTCAATGTAAAGTAAATAAACAACGCCTGCAATCGCCGGAAATAATTTTCAGGCCTTGCAGGCGGGAATCTGGTTTGGTCAGGTATGGTAAAAATAGGAATGCTGAGTAGCTTTCACAAACTACTCAGCTATTGACGCTTGAACTCAAAGGTGGTTTAATGGGATCTAATGGTATTCTCTGCGAAGTACAGCCTAACTATAAGAATTTTAAATATTTTTTTTATTGTATGTTTTAAGGTTAATTATTTTTTTGCTTTGGCCACCACGGTATAACCTTGAAGCGTAAACCGCACACTCAGGTTCGTATTTAACAACTCCAGCACTTTTGACAAGGGTTGCGATCTTTCAACGGTACCAGTTAAAATATTGGTGGTTTCTGGGGTACCCGCTTCTATTTGCGTGTCAACATTGTACCAGCGCTTTATCTGTTCCAGAATGGAATGCACCGATTCTCCTTCCAGGTTGATTAACCCGTTTTTCCAGGCCAGCACTTGCGACATCTCATTCCTGCTCTTGTTGTTGATTGCTATATTATCCCCTAAAACGATCGCCTGTTGATTTGGTTTTATGTTTGATGCGGCGCTGCCATGTTGTATGGCCACAGCTCCTGACACCAGGGTAGCGGTTACCTGTTTATCGGTATTATACGCCTTTACATTGAATTTGGTGCCCAGCACCTTCACTTCTGTACCATTGGCCATTACGTGGAAAGGCTTTGTTTTATCGGAAGCCACTTCAAAATAGCCTTCTCCGGTCAATTCAACCACCCGGTCAGTACCATTGAAAGCGGTTGCATACTTCAGTGATGAACCTGCATTTAACCATACTGTTGAACCATCGGCCAGCGTAACCTTGTATTCGCCGCCATAAGGGGTGGTTAAAGTGTTGTTCAGATCTTTGGTACCTGCTTTTTGATTGTCTGATACCTTATAAACGATCTGGTTATTGGTTGTTTTGCTGATGTCCATTTGGTCCTGGTGAGCGATCACCCCGGCCGGCAGGGTCTCCAGGTCAATCTGACTGTTATCTGCCAGGGTCAATAGGGCACGGGTTCTACCGGGCTCAATGGATCTTTTGGCAACAGGTATACTCTGTGCGGGTACAACGCTGTTTGTATCGGTATTGATAAATTGGTAAAGGGCATATACGCCAACAATACTGCCTGTTAAAACGGCTGCAGCGAGCATCCAGGTGCGTTTGCCGATCCTGGCTGTTGGTTGCTGCATAACCGGAATTTCAGCTTGTGTCGATTGCGTCAGGGAATGAGCCGCCTCGATACTTTCCCACACTTCCTCTTTTTTGCTTTCCAGTTTATTATAAAGTCCAACGTATTCTAAAAGCCGGGGATCGGTAGCATCTATCTTCATGATCTCAGCTGCTTTGCCCGAGGTCCACTCCTCACAAATTTTTTGTTCATCGCTGGTCAACGGCACTTCATCGCTTTTCCCAAATGCTAGTTGGGTGGTGTTTTCAGATAGTGCTTTCATTGTGTTCGATTTGTAAGGTTGATTGGTAATAAGGTTTAATTGAATGTTCGTTGCTGTCCCCTAAAAATCAGCGTGTTTTCTTCTCTCTATAATGAAACAACAGATAGGAGCAGAACATTAAGAAAATGCGAAACATTTTTTATTTCTACCCAAAATAGAGCTTACACAGGATCATTAACAGGATAATTATGACAGGTATGCCGTACTTGCCGCCGTTTTGTTCTATGAATTCCCGCAACCGTGAAATTCCCTTCGATTTTTGCGTATATACCTGGTTGGGACTAATATTCAATGTTTTAGCTATTTCGTCAGGGGCCATATTCTGCATGGTGAGCCTGATAACGGCAGCGCATTGCTTTTCCAGCTTGTTCAGGCCAGCCTCGATCAGTTTGCGCATATGGTCCATTTCATATTTCTTATTAATGCCGGGATCCTCTGCAATTGGGAGGTCGTCCTGTAATTGTTTACGGAAGGGATCATCTTTTTGCGCCGCTCTTAAATAGTTCAGGGCGCCGTTCCTGGCAGAAATATAGAGATAGGCTTTTAGTTGTTCGATCGCGCTGAAGGTGAGCTTTTTGCCTAATAATTTTGTAATAGCGGAGATGGCTATATCTTCCGATTCGTCTTCATTATCGATCATCCGATAAACGAAAACCGTGAGGTCTGCGAAGGTTGCTTTGAATAATTCAGCATGAGCAGCCGGTTCGTTATTATTTAATCTGATGAGAAGATCGTTCGTGATATGCATGGGCATTCATTTTTAGATTACCTGTTTAGGGGAAAAGAACGGTAACCGAAAGTTATGCTTTTCGTAAAAGCACTATACTTTCAGCAGGAAGAATTACACGAACTTTAGGAGAGGGGAGAATAAGGTTTTGCGACGCAAGGTTAATCAATAAATCATTCAAATGCAAACGGTTGTTAATATAATTTTATTTTTAAAGTGTGATGGCTGTCCCTTATTTCCCACTAATCAGCACCGTGGTAGCTGTTTCAAACAGGTCACGTTCTTTTGCCAACAGTTTATAAGGCAGGGGTTCCAGCTCAGGTAAAAGACTTTCACGGGAAATAACGACCGCTTGTGGATGGGCTGTTAAAACCCGGGTTACTGCAGCTGCATCATCCAACACCTGGACGGGTTTATTCAAATAAAAATTAAACGCCGGATTGTAGATCTTATACGAATACACCTGCTCATCTGCCTGTAACAGAGGCAGGGTTTTAGTGACCGGGTTGAGCCTGTAAACAGCCGGGTAACCGATTGCCAGGAACAGCAGGTTAAAAACCGAATAACCGGCAATGATCGCATGCATCGCTTTTTTCAATCCTTCTTTTTTAAAGAACCACCAGCTGGTTGCCGCTGTGAGCACCGGTATTATAAACAACAGGGCCCAGCCACGAAAAGGCTGTGTAGCGGTCTCCAACCCCAGCCCGATCCAGGCTGCCGTTAACAGCAACAGGTTCAACGCCAGTAATAACCATAAAGGATATTGCTTCACCTGGTTTTGGCCGGTAATTACTTTATTGATGAAATAGCCCAGCAAGATCGCTACAAACGGGTAGCAGGGCATGGGATAGTTAGGTAGTTTGGTACCCGAGATACTGAAGAAAACAATAAATACAACGGTTACATACATACTTAACCGGATGAATGGGTTTGTATGGAACGATCGTGTTTTTTTGGCCAGCTCCGCCATGAAGACTGAAATGGGTAATAAACCCAGCAATACAAACAGGGGTACCATTATAAACAAACCGCCGTGACCTTCCATAGGTTCGCCAAAGCGATTGAAGTTATGTTCAAAGAAAAATATGCGGGTAAATTCACCGTTGGTTGCCTGATGAACAAGAACATACCAGGGCAGGGCTACAAGGACAATAACTCCCATATACAGGATCATTTTCCAGGAGAACAACAGTTCGTATTTCTTTTGCGAAACGACCCACCACACCAGTACCGCGCCCGGTAATGCCAGTGCTACCGGTCCCTTGGCCAGCGTGGCCAGGGCAGCGGCCACCGCTGAGCCAATCAACCATTTTAATTTCCGCTCCTGGGCATACGCATAAAAACAAAGAATGCCCGCTGTTATAAAAAAGATCAGGTAAGGGTCTGGCACCGACATGCGGAACTCGAACAAAAAATGGGTGCTTACCAGCAACACGGCTACCGACCAGATGGCTGTACCATAACTTACAAAGCGCCGGGTAAAATACCAGGTGATCCATAAAGTTAACCAGCCAAACAGGGCCGAAAAAAAGCGGGCGGCAAAAGCATTCATCCCGAATGCGTGATACGCCAGCTGCATAAAATAATAATGCAGCGGTGGTTTATGCGCGCGCAATTCTCCATTGAAGGTGGGAACTATCCAGTCATGACGTTCCATCATTTCCCGAGCGGCCTGTGCATTACGGGCTTCATCCAGTATATACATGGGTGCAGCGCCAATACCGGTAAATAATAAAACAGCAGCAATAATAAATAACCAGGTTATTTTGTTTGTGCGTAAATGTAAGAGAACATTATTCCATTGTTGTAGCATATGGCTGAGGTGCAGGTTTTGGCGTGTTGGTTT
>NZ_JBJMLX010000474.1:0-22681 GCF_045805085.1 Niastella sp. | reverse complement strand
TTTATGAATATGAAGGCCGGGCTCGATTCGCTGAACAGATCGGTATTGCATGGTCTGGATATCTCCGCCAATGTAGAGATCAAAAAAGAAGCGGAATTCACCCTGATAGTGGATGAAGGCAATGGGGATTTTGTTCGCATGCAGGGGGAAGGATTGTTAACGGGTGGTATTGACCCAAGCGGTAAAACCACCCTCACGGGTTCCTATGAGATCAAGAGCGGTTCTTATGAACTGAATTATAATTTATTACGCCGCAAATTCGACATCCAGGAAGGCAGCAAGATCGTTTGGAATGGCGAGCCTACCAAGGCAGATCTGGATGTAACGGCTATCTATACCGTAAAGGCGGCGCCCATGGACCTGGTAAAGAATCAGATCTCCGATGAAGTACAGGGCAGCCGTAACATGTATCTGCAACGGATACCGTTTCAGGTGTTATTGAAATTAAAGGGTGAGTTATTACAACCCCAGGTAAGTTTCGATATTCAGTTGCCCGAAAGCAGCAGTCAGATCGCAAGAGGAACAGTGACTACCATTAATAACCGGCTTATCCAGTTGCGGGAGGAACCCTCTGAATTGAATAAACAGGTGTTCTCCCTGATCTTGCTGAACCGGTTTATGGGCGAGAATCCATTTGAAAGCAGTGCAGGCGGCATGACAGCCGAATCTTTTGCCCGCCAAAGCGCCAGTAAGTTATTGACAGAACAACTGAACAAGCTGGCCAGTGACCTGGTACACGGCGTTGACGTCAATTTTGATGTTACTTCTTTTGATGATTATTCAACCGGCAGTGCGCAAACCCGCACCGAAATGAATGTAGGCTTATCGAAACGCTTGTTGAGCGACCGGTTAACTGTAACTGTCGGCAGCAATTTTGAACTGGAAGGTTCTTCTCAGACTAACAATTCAAATACGAATGCTATAGCAGGTAATGTGGCGGTGGACTACAGCCTCAGCCAGGACCGCCGGTATATGATAAGAGCATATCGAAAGAACGAATATGAGGGGGTTATTGATGGATATGTTATTGAAACCGGGGCAGGATTTATTATTACCCTCGATTATAATAAATTCAAGAACCTGTTCCTGGGCAAAAAAGGCCGTGAAGAACGGCGTGAACGGATACAACGTGCGCGAGAACTGGATAAACAACAGCAACAAAAGCAGGCCCCACCCAAGGTACCCCAACAAACAAGTATTCCATCACCTGAAAACAGGGAACTCATAAAACGTGAAGATAGTTAGTTTCATATCTTTTTCTTTGCTGGTATTGTGTTTGATAATACTGGATGCCTGTTCCAGCACTAAAACAGTGCCTGCAGGCGATGCATTATATACAGGCGCCAAAATTAATATCAGGGATAGTTTGCTTACCCGTAAAAAGAAAAAAGCGTTGAGCAGTCAGTTGTTGGCGTTGACCCGGCCTGAGCCTAATCAAAAAATTTTAGGGATGCCTTTCAAGCTTTACATGTACAATGCCTTCAGAGCTAAGAAAGGTCCGGGCAAATGGATAAGGGAACGGTTCGGCCAGCCACCGGTATTGCTGAGTAGTGTGGACCTCAATAAAAATGTGAAAGTGCTGCAAAGCTACCTGCAAAATAAAGGATACTTCAAAGCGCGGGTACGCGGCGACACCACCGTAAAAGGCAAAAAAGCAGCTGCTACCTATACGGTACGGGCCGATGGACAGTACCATATTCAACAAGTGCAGTTCAGAGGTGATAGCTCTGTGCTGTCGCAGGCTATTGGGGGAACCATGTCTAAATCCCTGCTGAAAAAAGGTGATCCTTTCGATCTGCAGGTTATTACTGCTGAACGGGTGCGCATCGACAACCATCTTAAAGAACAGGGTTTTTATTTCTTTAGTCCCGATGACCTGCTGATAAAAGCCGATACCACCGTTCGCAATAACCGGGTAGATCTGTTTGTAACTGTGAAACCAACTATACCTGAGAATGCGCAGAAGGTGTACCGGATAAACGATGTGTATATTTTCACCGGGTATAACCTGGAGCCTGGGCAAATGGATACCAGCAAAGCAGACGCTACCCTTTACAAGGGCTACTATGTTATAGACAAAAGACATTTTTATAAGCCAAAGCTGTTTCAGCAATCCATGGCTTTTGATTCGGGCGATGTATATAACCGTACAGATCATAATGCCAGCATCAGCCGCCTGGTGAGCATGGATATTTTCAAATTTGTAAAGAACCGGTTTGAGGTGGTGCCTGGTGTTGATTCACCTCTGTTGAATACGTATTATTATCTTACCCGGCAGCCCAAAAAATCATTACGGCTTGAACTGAATGCTAATACAAAATCGAATAATCTTACCGGTTCAAATATTACTTTGAGTTGGCGTAACCGGAATGCCTTGCGCGGCGGTGAAATATTCTCCGTAAAAGCATCGGCAGGTTTTGAAGTGCAGTACAGCGGCCAGTTCCAGGGATATAACACTTTCCGGTTCGGCCTTGAACCTTCCCTATCCTTTCCCCGGTTCCTGATCCCTTTCTTTAACTTTAATACAAAAGGCGGATTTTTACCCCGCACAACCATAAAACTGGGGTACGATGTCCTGCAAAGGCAGAAACTATACACGATGAATTCCTTTAGAACCAGTTATGGTTTTACCTGGAAGGAAAACATTGAAAAGGAACATGAGTTGAATCCCATTGTCATAAATTATGTGCAACCTGTTAACATAACCCAGAATTATATAGACAGCGCCAAGAGGAACCCAACACTGTATACGGCCATCGACACGCAGTTTATCCTGGGTTCGGAATATTCCTATACCTACACCAATGTGTTTAATTATAAACCTGTAAATGGGTTTTATTTGAATGCAGGGATCGATCTCTCGGGTAATATAGCCGGGTTAATAACGGGCGCCAATGTTACCAAAGGTGATACGGCGAAAATAGCAGGCAAACAGTTTTCGCAATTCACGCGGTTACAGGGCGATTTCAGGTTTTACCGCAAGGTGTCGGGTAATAGTGTGTGGGCGAACCGGATCTATGCCGGTATTGGTTTGCCTTATGGTAATTCCAGTGCCTTGCCGTATATAAAACAGTTCTTCTCGGGTGGTAACAACAGTATACGGGCCTTTAGAAGCCGCACGGTAGGCCCGGGAACCTATCAGGCGCCGCAAAAAAACGGGTCACTGGCAGAGCAACCAGGCGATATAAAATTTGAAATGAATACCGAACTACGGTTCCCATTGGTAAGCATTGTGCAGGGCGCCGTGTTTGTTGATGCAGGTAACGTGTGGTTGTTTAATGATAACCCTGATAAACCGGGTGCGAAATTCACCAGTAATTTCCTCAGTGAACTGGCCGTGGGCAGCGGCGTCGGTATCCGCTTCGATCTAAGCTTCCTGGTATTGCGGTTCGACCTGGCTTTCCCGATCCGCAAGCCCTGGTTAGAATCGAGCAAACGCTGGGTGCTGAACCAGGTAGATTTCGGCAGCAGTCAGTGGAGGAAGGAGAATTTGATCTTTAATTTGGCTATCGGGTATCCGTTTTAGTTGACCGGTTGATCAGTAGATCGAGGTAGGAAGTGAGGCTGAAATTTCGCGAGCCATTTTAGGTTTCACGTTTGCCGTTTCACGATTTGTCCAATGTGACCAACAAAGCCATGGAAAATACGAATCACCCAAGCTTTCCGTCTATCCCAACCGTCTTCTGCACTCCCTCAAATATCGATTTCCAGATAAAATTAAATATCGACCGGTATACATCTCTCGGGTGCGACACCGAAACGATGCGTACTGGTTTGTTTTTGCCGGGGTTGGCATTTATGACCATTATATTAGCCATAAGGGACATTACCTTCTTCTTTTTATAATCAGCACTCTCCTCATCCTTCTTCAGTATTTTAATTTTAAGATCATTGTATAACAGCCGAACGATGCCTTTAATGCGGTTATCATTGCCCATTAAATTAAAGTCAAGACTGGTAACGGTGCCTGAATTAACCTCAACCAATGCCATGGGTTTGCTTAACGGGTTCAGGATGGTGGCATCCAGCGCCCCCATATTGCCATTGACGGTGAACCTGCCGTTTTTGCTATTCAGGTATAATTGCAGGGTAGCTGTGAGTGGTATAGTATGAAGAAACTTAGTGTTGAAGTTTACGGTGCAGATGCCGTTCTTACGAAGATCAGCCGGATTATTGGTAACGTTATGCAGGGTAGCATGCACATCGTCGAAGAACACCACGCCGCTGTTGCCGGTAAGGCTTTCTTTTTCTTTGTATTGAATGTAGCCCTGTTGAATGATGACTTTTTTAATGGCTACATTAACAGGGATATTTAAAAAGCTTTGCTGCGGATAACGCCCCACCAGGCTTTCTTTTTTCATAGGATAATTTTTATCCCTGAATACTTTAAACTGTGCGTTTTTAATGGTGAGCTCATTGGCGATTAAATTACCATTCAGTATCTCCTGTACATTCACCTGTTTGAACAACAGGTTATAAAAATCAAAGTCAAGCCGGTCGGTTTGCCATTTGGCGTTGTGTACAAAAGCCGCCTCATTCAGCAAGGGGGTTATGTGCATGCTCTTTACTTCAAATGATCTTTCACCGGAAAGTAATTGAATATTTTTAAGCCGGTAGTTGTATGGATTTTTTTTACTGTGTATAACCACATTAGCTATATCCAGCGTTGCCTGTTCGGCAAACAATACCCGCGACGTATCGGTACTGGTGCTGTCACTGATATTGATATGCTGCAGCTGTGCATTTATTTTTGAACCTCTGAACACCGTATCGCCATTGGGCCATTTGCATATATGGTAATCGGCATCGGTAATAAGAATAGTATCCACCTTTATCTTTTCGAGGCCGCGTAATAAGATCTGGTATATTTTAAATGTGGTGGGAGTGGGGTCTTTGTCCTTATCTTTTGCAACATGGTTATTGTTGAACATGGTTACAACAGGGCGGGTAAGTTTTATTTTAGACGCGATCACTTCTTTATTTAAAACCGCCGCATCTGTTTGCACGCCTGAGATATAAATTTCAGGAACGGTAACCCGTAGCAAATTGCGGGGCAATGAACTGTCGGTTGATTTTTTATAAGTGCTGTCGGGAAACAATTGCAGGTTCCTGATCACTATTTCACCTTCCACTTCATCGATGTCAATGCTGTCGTAGGTAATGCGGTACAGGCTGTCTGATTTTAGAAATACCAGTTCGGGGATTTTTTTATGCAGGAAATTACTACGCCATTTTTTATAATATATCAGGCCTGCTGCAACAAGGAGCACAAGTACCAGCAGGAAGATCAGCTTTTTCATTGTATCGGCTATTAGGGGTTGAGATAGTCCTATAGTTTATTTCATTTGAATAATCGTTTATAATAACGGTGATATACAACTTAAAGCCGTTTCAACACAAATTGCTTGATCCTTCTGCCGGCAAATCCAAACCAGTCAAGCACATGACCTGCACCGCATAACAAGCATATATTTATCATGGCCACCGTGATCGTTTTTATCCCTTTAATAAACTTGTTCATATGTTATAATGATTGGGTTCGATCTATATAGAAAATTATTGTGCCCGCTGATTGAAGGTGGTAACAAACTAACCATTTTGTGGCAGCGCCTGAGGATATATTTCCACGCAGGAAGCTTTGAGCTGTAATACAGCGGTGATTTTACGGCGGAGGCACAGGATTTTAACATTCATAAGTAGAAAAATTGTTCTTTAAATGTGTGTCATTAAAATTTTACTTATGAAAAGGATTATGTGCGTTGCCTTATTATCGGCCGCTTTTTTAACAGCAGGAAACCGTTTGTTTGCACAGGTGCAACAAACAGGATCAGAAAACATGTTATCGCCCAAGTTCGGTATTAAAGGTGGCTTAAACCTCACCAACCTGTATGTGAAAGATGTATCGGATGAAAACATGAAAGTGGGTTGGAATGCCGGCTTCTTTGCCAAATTACCCGTTACGCGTGGTTTCTCTATTCAGCCGGAATTGTTATATACAAGCAAAGGGGCTAAGGAAACCTATAATAATTTTATTGAAGGAAAAGGAGAATACCGCTTCAATTTAAATTACATCGAACTGCCATTGCTGGCCGTGTTCAATGTGGCGAAAAATTTCAACATCCATGCAGGTCCGTATGCATCGTACCTGGTAAATGCCAACATCAAAGACCTGAAAGATGATGGTACTATCCACAACATCGCTGATCTGAAAGCAGAAAACTTTAACCGTTTCGACTGGGGTGTTGCCGCCGGCTTTGGCATAGATATTTCTAATTTCACGGTAGGCGCCCGCTACAATTACGGATTTAGAGAGATAGGTAAATCCGGTAGCCTTTCTGGAGCCTTGACAAAAGACTCCAAGAACAGTGCTATCTCTTTATATATCGGACTAGGATTTTGAGCGATACGGGTTTGAGGATTTCAACAAGAGCTGCCTCCCTAAGGGAAGCAGCTTTTTTTATTAGGGTGGGTCATCCGCCAACCGGCGGATGGCTCACCTTTATTGTTCTGTTAAGTCGTGATTTTTGGGGAAAGTAATGATGAAAGAAGTCCCCTCATTCAAGGTGGATTTTACATCGATCGCTCCTTTGTTGGATTGAATAATATTCAGGGTGCTGGCAAGACCCAGCCCCATGCCATTCCGTTTGCTGGTAAAGTAGGGTTCAAACAAACGTGAAATATTTTCTTCACTAATGCCACAACCATTATCGCTGATAACAATACTGGGGTCTGGAGAATAATTAATGACCACCGAAATTCTTCCCTGTTTGTGATTGATGGCTTCCGTAGCATTGATGAGAATGTTAGAGAAGGCCAGCTTTAATTTTTCTTTGTCAACGCTTACCATTACCGGCGTATCGGGATATTTTATCTCCAGCTTTATCCGTTGCAGCGTGAGGCGGTCAATAGCTTCCAGGATACTTTCATCCATGATGCTTTGCAGCACATGCGACTCCATTTTCATTTCTGCAGGGCGCGAGGAGTTCAGTAACTCGGTAATAAGTGCGCCTATGCGGTTACTGTTACGCTGTATGATCTCCAGGTAAGTTGAGCCGTTCTCATTATTGGCGGTTTCTTCGCGCAGGTGCTCTACCGACAAATTGATATTGTTAAGCGGGTTGCGAACCTCATGGGCAAGGGTGCGCACCAGGCGGCCGGTAGCTGCCAGCTTTTCAATTTGCAGCGTGGCCTTTTCCGCTTTTTTAAGATTGGTGATGTCGTGCACTATTCCCTGCATATAACCTTTGTTGGCATTACCACTTTCGAGCGAAGCGGAAATTATACAAATGCGGTGGTCGCCCTGTTTGGTGCGGATCTCCACTTCCAGGTCATTCACCTCCTGCCGTTCGTTAAATAAATACCGGAACCTTTCTTCATCCCGCTTTTGAATAAAAAGATCATACACACAGATCTGGAGCAGCTCTTCCTTGGTATAGCCCAGCAGGTCGGTGGTGGCATTGTTCACGTCGTTAAAGCAACCCTCCTGGTCGGCGGTGAACACCATATCCTTCGACCGCTCGAACATATTGCGGTATTTGCGTTCATTGGCGCGGAGGGCCTTCACGGAAGCTGATCTTTCCAATGCGTAGCGAATGGAGCGCTCCAGCTTTTCCTCGTTTAATTCGCCTTTTACGAGGTAATCCATGGCGCCCACCCGCATGGCTTCCATATCAACGGTGTGGTTGCCCTTACCGGTTAACAGGATCACTGGTTCTTCACAACCGGCAGCAATGGCTTCCTTCAACAGGTCAAGACCGGTTTTAGCCCCAAGGCGGTAATCGATAAAGTAAATATCATTTGTCCGGCTCTTCATGAGCTCCAGCGCATCTTTATACGAATAACACCAGTTTATGATAAAGCCTGATGACGGAATGCTACGTATAAGGTCGCTGGTAATTAAATAATCATCCTCATCGTCATCAACAATGAGGATACGGGCCTGTAAGTTGGATACTATCATCAGTTCTGAAAAGTTTATTGATGTTCCGGCAAAATAATAGTAAAAGTAGCGCCATTATCCGGCTTGCCGGTTGCGTAAATAAGGCCTTTGTGCTGATCGATTATTTTTTTACAGATGGCCAGCCCGATGCCTGAACCGGGGAATTCCGATTTGCCATGTAACCGCTGAAAGATCTGGAAGATCCGTTCATTGTATTCCGGTTCAAACCCAATTCCGTTATCGGCGAAATCGATCCTGAACCAGGTATTACCCGCATCGAGGTGATGCTGTTCTTTCTGCCGGCGCGTTAGCTGCAAACAACTAATGGTGATAACCGGCGACACGCCGGCTTTCTTGAATTTGATGGAATTGTTCAACAGGTTATCGAACAACTGTTTCATTTGTGAAGGAATGGCTTCTATGGCCGGCAATACTTCAATATGAAGGATGGTAGCTGTTTCTTCGATCTTCAACTCCAGGTCGGCCTGCACATCTTTTACAATATCGTTCAGGTCAACGGTTACAAAAGGCTGGTGGCTGCGGGCGGTGCGGCTGAACTCCAGCAGGGTATCAATGAGGTGCCGCATATTTTCAACCGAAGCAGAAATACGGGCAAGATATAATTTGCCATCTACGCCCAGTTCCCCTTTGTATTTGTTTTCAAGCCGTTCAATGAATGTGGTGATCTTGCGCAGTGGTTCATTCATGTCATGCGAGGCCACATAGGCAAACTCTTCCAGTTCTTTATTGGAGCGGTCGAGGTCCCTGATCTTTTCTTCCAGGTTCAGCTGGTTTTCAAATTCACTGGTAATGTCCTGCGCAATGAACAATACAGACGCAACCCGCCCCCTGGCATCACGGTTAAGCACCGTACCCATGGTGCGGAAATGCTTCCATGTGCCGGATTTATCCGTTAAACGCGCATTATAACTGTAACTCTCGTTATCCTGTAACGTATAAAAATGTTGCAGCTCCCTGTTTACATTATCCTGGTCGTCTTTATGCACAATACGCATCAGGTCGTTTCCCCAGGCAAGTACATCCCCCAGTGAATAACCAAGCAGGTCGGTTATTTTTCGATTGATGTACTTTAATTTCCCGGTATTGGCATCATGGATGTATACAATAGCCGGAAAAAAATCAGTAATCTTATCCGGAAGCCCATCATTATCGCTATTGGATTGAAACAAAAGTTTCAGAGGGTTAATCTCCTGATTTATTAATTGTTCCATCAAAGCATGGACTTATATGAAAATATTCATTCTCATTCATAATGTCATCAACCGTGCTATTGGTTGTTGAACTCCTGATACTGTTTCATTTTGTTGTACAGTGTTTTACGGTCGATGTTCAATAATTTCGCTGCCTTGCTTTTGTTAAAGTTTGATTTCTTCAATGCTTCAATGATCGTCTCGTATTCTGCATCGATGCTTGCGTTTTTCAGGGATAGTTCACTGTGTGAATGATGCGGATGAGGCCGGGGTATTTCCGCTTCGCTTATAGGTGAAGGAATAGGTGGGGTTGTTATAACCTGTCTGGGTTCTGATTGTATACTATATGAAGAAGTTTCTGGTGCTTCGTCAAACTGTAACCGGGTAAAGTTACTGATCTCAAAAGGCAGCGTGTGTGCTTCCACAAAAGGGCCTTCTGCCAGCAGGGTAGCCCGCTTGATCACGTTCTTCAATTCACGCAGGTTACCATACCAGATATAGCTTTTAAAAATATCTTCCACTTCTTTACTAAACCCTTTTACACTCTTCTCCAACTCTTTATTGGTTTGGTGTAAGAAATGGCGGGCAAATACCATAATGTCTTCCTTGCGATCACGCAATGGGGGCACTACAATGCTGAATTCATTAAAGCGGTGGTACAGGTCTTCGCGGAACTTTCCCTTACGGGCAAAATCCCACAGCTTTTCATTGCTGGCCACAATGATGCGAATGTCGAGGTCGATATCCTTGGTGCCGCCAACACGCCGCATTTTTCTTTCCTGCACTACGCGTAATAACGAAACCTGGATGTCGTATGATAAGTTACCAATTTCATCAAGGAAAACGGTGCCGCCATTGGCCAGTTCAAGACTGCCTGTTTTCTGGTTCAGGGCGCCGGTAAAAGAGCCTTTTTCATGACCGAACAATTCACTGCCGGCCAGTTCTTTCGACATGGCGCCGCAATCGATGGCAATAAACGGCATTGCTTTTCGGCGGCTGCGTTTATGTATTTCCTGCGCAATGGCTTCTTTACCACTGCCGCTTTCGCCATAGATGATAATGCTGTAGTTGGTAGGTGCTACCAGGTCTATTTGCTTGAGGATCTTTTTAAAAGGTTCGCTATCCCCGAAAATATAATCACCGGAAACAATTACCTGTTGTTTCTTCTCCCGCTCAGACAGGCCATCACCATCGCTACTGGTAATGGAAGGTGCTGTATAGGCAGGCGCTGCCTGGGCTGTGGTGGTGGTAGTAGTGGTAGCCTGCGTGGTAACAGCAGGCTGCGGCTGCAACGCTTTTTTTATAGTTACCAGTATTTCGTCGGGGAACAGTGGTTTGCCGATATAGTCGTATGCCCCCAGTTTCATTACTTCTACAGCCACTTTAATATCGCTGTAGCCTGTCATGATGATAACCGGAACTTCGGGCAGTTGTTCTTTTATTTTCACGAGTAAAGTAGTGCCATCCATGTCATCCAGCCTGAAGTCGCATAAAACCAGGTCGGGCGTGAATGAATTCATCAGTTCCAATGCCTTTTTACCGGCGTACACTTCCGCAACTTCATAGTTGTGTTTGGTAAGGAAGCGTTTTAATAACAGGCAAATATCCCTGTCATCGTCAATTACAAGAATTTTCGGCATTTTCAAATTTACTTTTTTACTGTGAGTTTATGATGGATTGTTTCTGGAATAACCTGATTTGAGCGTGTAAAATTTAGTATTTTTTAACAATGCCGCTGCTAAGCCCATATCGACCGCATTTGCGCAACCGGTATCTGTAAAATTTCACGGTATTTGGCAACAGTTCTTCTCGCAATAGAGAATCCTTTTTGCGCTAAGATAGCTACCAGCTGCTGATCGGTGTATGGGTTTTTCTTGTCTTCTTTTTCAATTGCGTCTTCTATCGCTACCTGAATAACCCGGTTACTGATGGCTTCACCCTTTTCATTGATGATGCCTTCGGTAAACAGGTCTTTCAGCAAGATCATGCCAAAAGGCGTATCAACGTACTTATTACAGGTAATACGTGATACGGTTGAAATATCTACGCCGGTTTTATCGGCAATATTTTTAAGGATCATTGGTTTAAGCAGTTTTATGTCACCCTCGCGAAAATAGTCATACTGCATATTCACGATGGCTTTCATTATCCGCAACATGGTGCCTTCACGCTGTCTGATGGCGCTTACGAACCATTGGGCGGACTGATACTTGTTCTTTAAATATTGTGCCGCAGCTGCGTCTTTCTTGCCTTTTTGGCTGTCTGCCACTATTTCTTTCCACTCGCGGCTGATAAAAAGCGAAGAAGAACGCTGGTTGTACAGCGAAACTTCCAGGTAATCGCCTTCCTGTACTATTAAAAAATCTGGGATAATGTGGGCATTGGGGGTGCTGCCTTCCTGCACTTCGGCAACCGGTTTCATTTTTAACGAGCTTACCAGCTCCAGGATGATCTTTAATTCATCTTCCTCCAGTTGCAGGCATTCCATGATCTTGTCCATATTGCGGTTACGCAGGTCCTGGTAGTGGTCCTGCAACAGGCAAATGGATTTTTGTACGTCGGGCCGTTTGCCATTCATGGCTTTTAATTGCAACAGCAGGCATTCGCAAATGCTACGGGCGCCAATACCTATGGGGTCCAGTTTCTGAACATTGTTCAGGATCTTCTCAAAATCTTCCCCTTCCAGCCAGGTTTTATTGGCAAAAGAATATTCTTCGGCTACTTTATCCAGTGGTATTTCCAGCAGGCCGCTATCGCTCAGGCAGTCAATGAGGTAGTCGGCCAGTAATGTTTCTTCGGCATCATTGCAGCAAAGGCGGTATTGCTTTTTCAGGTCTTCACGGAAGTCTACCGCCGCCTTCATGGGGCTGAAGGTTTTTTCTTCGTCAGGCAGATAGTTGCTGTATTCCATCTTGTAGTCTGGAATATCGTCGTAACCAAACTCCTCCCAGTCCTGGAAGTCCTGCACCTGCTCTTTGGTGCTCTTGTCGCCGGTAGCATCCTCTTCATCTTCCTTCTTCTCCAAAAAAGGATTGTCTTCCAGTTCCTGTTCAATCCTATGTTCTAATTCCAGTGTATTTAGGTGAAATAAATTCAGTAATTGTATCTGCTGCGGTAAAATTTTGGTTTCCTGCTTCTGCACAAGGTTCTGCTGTAACATACGGGTTCATTTTTCTTTATTACCTTCAAGATGCTTTCCACTTTTTCTTTATTAGGATACTATTTTTTATATTATTGATTTTTAGGATGTTGTCCTTGATGCGTTTTTTTACTATGTTGCAGTTAGTATTTGTGCTGTGGGGGTGGTGTAGAAATTTATCCCCGATTTGTAGAATTGATACTTATGAAAAGAAGACTATTTTTTATTATAACAGCGTTCGTTTTGTCGCTTGTTATCACCTTATCGCTTTCTTACCTGCTGTATAATAGCTATGTACAGTCAAATGTGCAGAACCGGCGCATTGAACATGCTTACAAAGTAATTCTGAAAACAAGTGAGCTTGAGAATTTTATCAAGGAAGCTGAAACAGGCCAGCGCGGTTATCTGCTAACCAACGACAGCGCTTTTTTACAACCATATTTACGTATTCGCGATGATATTAAACCGGGATATGATTCATTAAAACGGCTTACCGCCGACAACAATCATCAGCAGCAATTGCTGAATAAGGCGGGATTGCTGATGAATAACCTCATCGATCACTTTCAGCACAGCGTTTACCTGAAATCGCGCATAAGCCTGATGGAGACCAAGATGAATATGGATAGCCTGCGCGATGTATTTAAGGAAATACAGGGTGAAGAAACCAAACTGGTAAAACGCAGCTCGGTGAACAGGTATGAACAGGTAATGCCGCGTTATTTCACCGCCATTTTCCTGTTTGCCGCTACCATCATTTTTATTTCCTTCCTGGTAATATTGAAAGAATACCGGCAGCGCTCGGATTACCAAAAGCAACTGGAGCAGAAAATGATGGAGGTAAATGCGTATAATGTAGAATTGGAACAGATCGCTTTTGCCACTTCTCACGATCTGCAGGAACCGCTGCGGCGCATTAGAACTTTCAGCGACCGGTTGCTATGGAAGTACCGGGATCAGTTAAATGAAGAAGGGCAAATGATCCTGTCGCGGATTGATTATTCAGCCCGCCGTATGCAGGGATTGATCGAAGACCTGATGAATTTTGCCAACCTGGTGCGTGGGGGAGAATCATTAAATGAAGTGGATGCTGATAGATTATTGCAATCGGTATGTGAGTTCCTGAAGCAGGACATTGAGCAAAAGGGAGCCATCATTCACATAGGGCAAATGCCGCAGATAACCGGGTTTGAAAAACAGTTGTACCTGATGTTCAGGGCGCTTATCGACAACGCCATCAAGTTTTCAAAACCAGGCATACCTCCCGTAGTTACTATTCAATGTGTGCAAACAACTGGCGAAGAGCTGAGCCACATTGATAATAAACTGGTAAAAAAACAATTCATCCGCATTAGTGTACAGGATAATGGTATAGGTTTCAGCAGTGAATTCACTCAGAAAATATTTTTGATATTTCAACGGCTGCACAGCACGGCTGAATACGAAGGCAAGGGCATTGGGTTGGCTATTGTAGAGCGGGTAATGACCAATCATAGCGGATATGTGGTGGCCACTTCCCAGCCGGATAAGGGCGCCCTGTTTAATTTATATTTTCCTTTACCGGAGAGTTAGCAATAAGGTCAATATGGTATCGGATGCTTTCAAAGGCTTTGGCAATGGCTGTTTCCCAGCGAATGGCAACACTATACCCTGTATACTCACCGTTTTGTGCGGCGATCCTGATCAGCGCAGCCACCTCATTTCCACCCGGATTTGACAATGTTACTTCTACTGCGGCAATTTCTTCCAGCGTGTCTTCCAACAGGTTTGCCTTAAATGATGATAAGAAACTGATATCTTCCAGTGGGATCCCCTGTGTGGTTTGTTCGTCAATGTGCATTATATAGCTGTTCTTCATACCCTGTGATTTAAATATTATTAATAACGCAACTCACTATTAATTGTTCATTTTACAACGACTACCAAAGACGCAGCTCTACTTCAATATTGTAAAGCCTGTGCCTGAAGGCATCATATTGAAAATTGAAATAATAATGTGGAAGGTTGTCTACACGACAGTAATTTTTTACCTGAACAGGGGCATGGAGTCACTTGATCAATAAGGAAAGGTATAGAAGAAAGGCCGGCGGTATGATTTTTACAAATTATACTATGTAATTGCCGGTGTGGTTGTAAGATAACATACAACAGGAATAAAACCGGTTAACATATAGTTAAACATATTTTTTCACCTAAAAAACTATCACTATGTTACGTTGGACAATCATATTTCTGGTGGTAGCATTAATCGCGGCTCTTTTTGGTTTTACCGGAATAGCTGCAGGCGCTGCTGGAATTGCCAAGATCCTGTTTTTCATATTTATCGTACTGTTCCTGATCTCAATCATTGCTGGTGGTTTTCGCCGGGTTGACTAGTGGGAAAAATAGTAATGGTAAGTCGGGAATATTTAAGTCCGGGAGAAAGTTGCAAGCCAATTGTATCTTCTTCCGGACTTTTTGTTTTACCTTGAATGTCTTCTTAAGGAAATTTTAAGGATATCGCTTTTAACTAATACTTATTTTTGAAAGGATATAAAGAGAAGGAAGGATATTATGAACCAACCGATACTCATTGCCGAAGATGACGCCGACGACAGGTACCTGCTGCAAACTGCCTTTTCCGAAATAGGTTATCCGGAAAAAATTGACTTTGTAGAGAACGGGATTGAAGTGTTGAATTACCTGGATACTAATTATACCCACAATAATTCAGATGAGAAAGCCCTGCCGGGTTTTATTCTGCTCGATCTGAATATGCCCAAAAAAGATGGCCGCGAAGTGTTGAAGGAATTGAAGGCGCACCCCGTGTTTAAAAAAATACCCATTATTGTTTTTACTACTACCAAAAATGAAATTGAAATAAAGCGCTGTTACGAACTGGGCGCAAATAGTTATGTAGTAAAGCCTATCAGTTTTGATGCTTTATTAAAAGTTGTTGAAAACATTCGTAGCTTTTGGTTTCAAACTGCATCCATTCCCGTTTCCTGAACTATTACTTCTTCTTCTTTTTTGTTCTTCTTCCTGAACAGGTCTTTGATCTTGTGGATGATCTTTTCCGGTGCATCGGTCAGGTGCGATGCGTAATTCTTTATAAAGAAGGGCACCAGGGTGCGGGTGATCCAGCCTGTATTGCCCAGCAATACCTTTTTAATAAAACCATCGGCAAATAAATTAACCCCTAACTGGAATGCCGACAGGGTAGCTTTGCGGGTTAAAAAGTTGCGTACGGTGGTAGCCACATGGGCAAAAGGCCGCAGGTCCTCTTTAATTACATGCCAGTCGTTTTTTATCTGCAATTCCTGCTCGGCCAGTAATGCCTGTAACCTGGCCTTCTCCTGCAGCAGTTCCTTATAATTCGTTATCTGATTTATCATAAATTCTTCTAACTATAAAGTCTCTGAAAAATGGGAATACTACCTTTTTGCGCAGCAGGTACAATAACATTACAATAAACAGGTAAAAAGCCGCCACAATAAAATAACCTGCTGCTGTGTTGTACAGCAATTTACCCAAATACAGGGAAAGTCCAATGCCTGCTAACAGTAATACACACATTGCCAGCCCGGATACTAAAAAGAAAACAATAGCACGGGCCAGGGTTTTGGCCCCTGCCTGTGCTATATTTATACGGGCTAAATCATAATAAGTTTGAGCAATATCCTGTACATGGTTAGCCAGCTGGCCTGTTTTGGTGTGTAATTCGTCCATAGGTGTTAATTTGTCTCCGGTCTACATTAAGTAAGCTGTACAATCAATTCAACCAGCTTGTGTTAGCTCTCCATTTCGTGTTCTACTTGCTGTGCACTTTTATACATATTTTTCATTTCATCCTTGCCAAGGGCCAGTAGTTCCGATACATCTTCCATTACTTCATCAATGCCATCTTTGATCTTTCTTCTTAACTCACTTCCTTTTTCCGGAGCCAGTAAAATGCCAATTGCGGCGCCTGCAGCAGCGGCAGCCAGCATGCCTAGAATGATTTTTGTGTTAGATGTCATACATTTACGTTTCAGGAATTTGAGGAAAAAATTATACCACTGACAAAGATTCCTGATTTTTTTATATTTTTCATCAATGGGAAACAAATTCCCCAGGGGTATTTAAAATCAGCTCTAAAAACATGACAAAGGAGCGTCTTAAGGTTTTAATTATAGATGATGAGAAGGATCTGTGCCTTTTGATTAAGGCCTACCTTAGCCGTAAAAACTGCGATGTACACACTGCCTATACGCTCACCGAAGGGCTTAGCCAGGTTGACCAGTTTATGCCAGATATATTATTTCTTGATAATAACCTGCCCGATGGGCTGGGTTGGGAAAAGGCGGAAGTCATTATTAAGCACCATCCCAACATAAAGCTGCACCTGTTAAGTGCGTTTAACCCGCCACAGATCAAGGACGATCTGCCAGTGACCAGGATCTGGGAAAAACCCATATCCCTGCGCGATCTGGATAAGTACTTCAGTTAGTTACTTCCCCCTTTGCCCGCCGTCCGCCTTTTGCCGAAGCTTTAGAGCAGGAAGGCCCTTTGCCTTCGCTTGCCTATTGTTAATTGCCTATTGCCTATTGGTTTATATTTGCAACTCATTTTTGAAACTATATGATGAGAATTGCAATCAACGGTATGGGCCGTATTGGCCGCCTTTTGTTCAGACGCCTGATCGATAGCCACGAAGTTGAACTGGTTGCGGTAAACGATATCATGGATACCGATAACCTGGCTTACCTGTTAAAGTACGATTCTGTGTATGGTACCTTTGCCGGCAATATTACCCATAAACCCGAGACGCTTGTAGTGAACGGTAAAGCAGTAAAAGCGTATCAGCAACAACATCCTTATTTGCTGCCTTGGAAAGACCTGGATATAGATGTGGTGCTGGAATGCTCAGGGCTGTTTAGTAACCGCGCTGCCGCCGAACAGCATATAAAAGCCGGCGCACGCAAAGTATTGTTGTCTACTACTGGTTCAAGTGATATTCCCCTGCTGGTGTACGGGTTTAACCAGCATGCCCTTAGCAGGGAAGAAACGATTGTTTCCCCCGGTGGCTGCATGACCAACTGCAGTACCCATATTTTGTACATCCTGAATGCCATCGGCATTAAATCGGTGCAGTGTAATATTTTGCATTCTTATACCTCGAGGCAGGAGCTGGTTGATGCCCCGCACAAACAGTTCAGACGAGGCCGGGCAGCTGCCGAATCCATCATCCCGGTAGAAATTGACCTGCAACAATCGCTCGAGCGCTTATTGCCAACTATGAAAGGGAAGATCGCATCGGTTTCAACCCGGGTACCGGTAGCTAATGGCGCCCTGGCCGATTTTACCATTCAACTGCAGGCCGAAACTACCCGTGATGAAATTAACAAGCTGTTTTCAACAGCCGCTGCAAACGATTATAAAGGAATTATAGAATATACCGAAGACCCCCTGGTGTCGCTGGATATTAAAGGAAATACTCATTCATGCGTTATCGATGGTACCCTTACCTCGGTTATAGGCAATCACATAAAGCTGATAGCCTGGTTCGATAATGAGTATGGTTTTACTACGCGGATGATAGATTGGTTGCCTTTAATGAAGTAGGAAGGGCATATTTTAATTTGCTTTTAATTCATTAAATTGAGCTAACATACCCGGTAAGTTTATTATTTGTGAATTTTGCGTGCATGAATTTATAGCTATGGAAGAAATAAAAATATTACTGGTTGAGGATGAAAAAAAGATAGCAGAGTCATTAAAGAAAGGACTTAGCGAACAGGGTTATCATGTAGAAGTTGCCTACGATGGCCTTATTGGGAAGAAATTGTTCGAGACCTATCCGTTTGACCTTATTATCCTGGATATAAACCTGCCCGGTTTAAACGGGTATGAGCTGTGTAAGGAGATCCGCCGCCACAGCGAACGCATTCCGGTTGTCATGCTTACGGCCCTCAATACTACGGCCGATAAGATCGAAGGCTTTGATGCCGGGGCCGATGATTATATTGTAAAGCCATTCGATTTTAAAGAGCTGCTGGTGCGCATCAGAGCCCTTTTAAAAAGGATCTATCACAATATCCCGACGGGCAATATTTTAAAGGTGGCCGATTTAACCATGAACCTCGATAGTAAGGAAGTAACCCGGGCCGATAAACCCATTTCACTTACCGCCAAGGAATTTCAGTTGCTCGAATACCTGATACGAAACAAAAACCGGGTAGTGTCCCGGGCCGACATAGCCCTGAACGTTTGGGATATTGACTTCGATACCAAGACCAATGTAATTGATGTATATGTTAACTTCCTGCGTAAAAAGCTGGATAAGGATTTTGAAACCCGGCTTATACATACGCAGGTAGGCATGGGCTATATACTGAAAGAAAACCCGTAGGTTGAAAATCAAATTTAAAATAACCGCGTTATTTGCCTTACTCGTTACTATAATACTATTGGTATTAAGTATTTCCGTTCATTATTTTACCTCCCTGCAGCGGATAGAAGCCTTTAAAAAGCGGTTGAAAGGAAGGGCCAATAACGATGGCCAGCTGTTCTCTTATCTGGGTGATAACGACAGCAGCCGCGCCTTTCTTTACCACATCGATTCGGCCTCAGCCTTTACGCTGAACCAGAAAAGCGTGGTGATCTTCGATTACCTCGACCGGCCTGTATACCGGTTCAATGCAGCCGATATAGATTCCATCCTGCCCGATAAAGAGATCCTTAAACAGGCGAGGGTTAAACACGACGTATATTTTGCTGTCAATAAACGAGATGCGCTGGCCTTTCATTATACCGATAACCGAAGCCGCATAGTAGTTGTTGTTGCGGCATATGATGTGGATGGCTGGCAACGGTTAAAAGACCTGCGCGACATTCTGCTTACCTGTTTATTCATCGGCATTGCCATTGCGCTGGTGGTAGGGTACGCTTTTTCTGTGCAACTGGTAAAACCCATCAAGCAGATCATTTATGATGTAAAGCATATTACCTCCCAAAACCTCTCGCATCATATCCAGGCGGGCAGTACGCAGGATGAACTAAACCAGCTGGCCAACACCTTTAACGAGTTGCTCGACAGGTTGCAGGAGTACTTCCTGGTACAGCGGCGTTTTATTTCCAATGCCTCGCATGAACTATCAACCCCGCTCACCTCTATATTGAGCCAACTGGAAGTGACCCTGCAAAAGAACAGAAGTGATGAAGAATATAAGCAGGTGATAACCTCGGTACATGAAGATGTACAGCAAATGCAACAGCTTACCAAGAGCCTGCTGGAGATTGCCAAAACCGGTACCGAAGGCGGCATTGAATTAAGCGAGGTGCGCATAGACGAAGTGTTGCTGAAAGTAACTGCCGATGTACAAAAGAACAGTGAAGCGTATAAGGTAATGCTGGAGTTTGGCGATTTTCCCGATGATGAAAAAGCCTTCCTGGTATTTGGGAACGGCGATCTGTTGTATAGTTCACTACGTAATATAGCAGACAATGGTTGCAAGTTTTCGTACGACCATCATGTAATGATCAATCTGTTATTTGAAAACGACAACGTGATCGTAGAGTTCAAGAATTACGGCAATACTATCACCGAAGCGGAATCCGAACATATCTTTCAACCCTTTTACCGAAGCGCCACGGCTTCCCCTATAAGAGGTTTTGGGTTAGGCCTGCCACTGGCCCAACGCATCATTAATATGCACAAGGGTACCATTAAAGTGCATTCATCAAAGGAAACCGGAACCACCTTTATCATCACACTTCCTTCCATAAAAGCATTTGCAGCAAAGGCCTAAGGATAACCTGATAGGGATCAGGTTAAACCCTTACGGGAACAATTGTTAATCGTTGTTTAATTGCTTTTTAATTCCTGTTTAATTATCGTTTAATCATAATAAGGCATATTTGATGTTACTATTATTTTAAATGAAATTGAATCGATCTGCTTTTATCTGGTGTCTGGCAGCCGGAGCTATTGTTCTGGTTTTGTTTGCTTTTGTGCTGCAACAAAAGAATAAACACCTGACTAACCTCAATAACAAACTGTTATTGCAAAACGATTCTGTATTATCGGTAAATCTGCAGCTGCAAAAAGATATTAACTTTCTGAAGCACGACCTCGACAGTTTACTACATAACTATCCCGAAAAGCAACAACTGAACTCAGGTAAATTAGTGTTTATTAAATAGTAAGGCATTAGGTATAATATTTTCATTGATGTAACATTAACTACCACAAGAAACTTTAATCGGTTTAGCTATACAATCATATGATAGAGGTCATAGGTGAGGAATCTTTTTGTTTCGATGTTTGCACGGTTTTACAATGAATGTGGTCACAGAAAAATAATAGCCTTTTTCCTTTTATAGTTTTTCAAAACGTCGTACCTTTTGTAACAGGCCAGATGAAATCCTTAAACAATATCTTAGCCTTTACTTGAACAATCTGCCTGTGATCAGATCATCTTTATTCTTTCGATGCCTAGTGTCGATACCCTTTGAAGCTGTACAATATCCGTAATAGTTAGTAAGTAACCATTTTTGTAGGCACCTAAAATTAAGGAGGGCTCCATGAAACACCATCAATCCCCTTACGTAAACAAGAGGAAGAAGTGTATTGAGTTTCACATCACGAATGCCTGTGCAAACAGGATTGCATTGGCAGGTGATTTTAACAACTGGGCTCACGACCAGTTATCCTTACGCCCCGCCAATAATGGGGTTTGGACCATAGAAATACCTATGTTGCCGCGCGGAAAGTATCATTACAAATTTTTTATCGATGAAAGAATGTGGACTGAGGATATCGAGAACCAGTTTCGTGAACCCGATGGTGTTACGGGATGGAACAGTGTGCTGGAATTATAACCTATGTATAGAAGAACAATAAGGCAGATAGATGAATAAGAATTGTCTTAATAGTGAATATGATCTTGTGAATAGAATTCGTACGGTCCCCGCGGCCAGGCCGGGAGGAGGAAAGCTCAGTTAAGTACTCAAGGTTATAAATAAAGAAGGCCCCCCACCAACCTTCCCCATTGGGGATGGCAAGGAGGGGGCCTTCTTTTTTATGCGTTGTTGTAAACTTTGTAAACACTCTCCCGCAATACATTCCCGCTATCAGAACATATAAAGGCCAGCACATCGGCAATGGCTTCGGGTTTTACCCAGTTATCGAATGTAGCATCGGGCATACTATCGCGATTGGGCTTTGTATCGATGGTGCTGGGGGCTATTACCGATACCGTAATGTTTTTTCCTTTTGCTTCTTTATTTAGGATCTCAGCCAGGCTAAACAGCAGTGATTTGCTTAATGCATAGGCAATTTTGTTAGTGCCTTCTTTCAGGTTTAAACCCGGGCGGGCGCCGGTAAATACCAAACGGCCATACCCGTTTTGCATCATATGTTGAAACAAGGGCCTTGCCAGATGATAAGCTGTTTCAAAATTCAGGGTGAACATTTTTCTTAACTGGGCAGTATCGGTAGTATCGATGCCGCCCATTTCAAAGCCACCTGCCAGCAGTACGGCACAGTCAATATTTCCGTACAGGGCAATGGCTTCGTTTACAAACGTTTTACATTCTGCTTCATCGGTAAGTTCAATACCATGCAGTTCAAAGTTGGGATGCCTGTCTGCAAAACCCAGGTGGCTACCCGAATGGTCAACCGCAATCACTTTATAGTCCTGGTCAAGGAATTTTTTTACTACGGCGGTACCCAGGTTGCCATTAGCACCTGTTATAATAATGGTTTTAGGCATACTGAAAAGTTATAAGTTGTTGTCAAAGATAGAAAAAGGACCGATCCACCTGAGGGCGAACCGGTCCTTTTATTATAAAGTAATATATGATCTAGAACAGGAAGTTCCAGCCGTGTTTGTCTTCTTCCCGGCATGCACGAATCGCTTCCAGCCTGTTCTTTAACCGGAACATGATGGAATTATCGTTATAAGCCGGTAAATGGTGGTCAATACCATTTAAGTGAATAGTGGCGATGGGAGCCACTACAGCGGCTGTACCGGCGCCAAATGCTTCTGAAATGGTATTATGACGGAACGCATTTTCCAGTTCTGTTACGGCTACAGGACGGGCTTCATGCGGAATGCCCAGGTCGCCGGCCAGCGTGAGTAAACTATCGCGGGTTACACCAGCCAGGATGGAATCACTGGTGGGCGGGGTAACCAGTACCCCATCGATAACGAACATGGCGTTCATCATACCGCTTTCTTCAATGTATTTGTTCTCGCGGGCGTCTGTCCATAATACCTGGTCATAGCCGGCTTCTTTTGCTTGTTGTGTGGGATAGAAAGCGCCACCGTAGTTACCGGCGCATTTTGCAGAACCGGTGCCACCTTTGGCCGCGCGTGAAAAATCGGTTTCTACTTTTAACCGCAACGGATTGGAGAAGTAGGCGCCAAC
>NZ_JBJMLX010000473.1:0-1563 GCF_045805085.1 Niastella sp. | reverse complement strand
ATGTGGTGGGCATCAGGCATATCAGCATGATCGAAGTTCATCAGCTTATTATAAATGGTGCAAAGATCCCTATTGGCAGCACCTACCGCGACTCGCTCCGCGACCGGCTCGGTATCGGATAATCTCCTGGTCCTATCCGCTCAACAGATCATCAACAACCTGTTCTGTCCGGATCTTTCCTTTGGTGCACGGTGAAGACAGGGAGGAACCTGGCTTTCAGGATGATCAACCGCCAACCTCCATAGGTTACCAAGACCTAAGCTTATTGGACGAGCATCGGGTTCTGCTTGATAATGCAGATCAAAGAAATTTTCACTTAAGAATGATTCAAAACCTTCATCTTCCCCATGATATAGTTTTTTGAGTTCATCACGTATTGCTGGAATAAGTACTTTCTTTTTGCCTTGGGAATTTGGCAATATTTCACTCGACTCGCCATGGTAAGTGCATAAAAACGTATCGATTGGTATAGGAGAGCGATCTACATGAAAAGAATAAACATCGGTTGGGAAAAACGGATAGGTATTATCCCGATGATAGTAGCTGATCACATTAAGAATTGGCGATGCGCCATGAGCTGTCAATAGCTTCAAGTCATTTAAAAGAATGTCTCGGGCAAGTTGCCCTTGTTCACTCAACTGAAGTTCACAAAGTTCCTCTTGTCCAATCGCCGTTATATTTCCGTTTAGCTCTACCTTGTTAACAATCTCAGAAAAATCACCTGGCAGTTTACGGGTCCAACAAATCGCATTAATTACTCCACTAAATGGCGTAGAAACAAGGTCTTGAAAATTCGTGACACAGTGAATTTGATGCTCAGCATGAGGTATATCTATCATAATAACTAATATAAAAATAATATTTTTAACAACAAAGTATGGGAATAGTAGACCGTTATCAAGCCTATCTGCAGTGTATGAAACAGGTAAACAGATATTTTGTTTAACCGAATATACATTTGGAGTGTTGAAAACAATTCAAATAAATTTGTGGTATGGCTGATCGTGGATAAGGTCTCCTATCGTCAGGAATCACTGTGCTAGGATGAAGAAAGAAAATAAAACTATATGGACAATCGGGCATTCTACTCATTCCTTTGAGGAATTTGTATTGATGCTGCATTCTTTCAATATTAAATTGGTAGCGGATATAAGAAGTTATCCCGGGTCGCGAAAATTTCCACAATTCAATAAAGAAGCGTTGGAAATTTCTTTACCCCAAACCGACATCCAATACGTTCATTTGAAAGATCTTGGCGGACGGAGAAAAGCAGATCCTGATTCAAAGAATACGGCATGGAGGCATGCTGCCTTTCGGGGGTATGCTGATTATATGGAAACGAGTGCGTTTAAAGATGGAATAAAAGAACTAATAAAGAGTGCATTAAGCCAACAAACTGCTTATATGTGTTCCGAGGCAGTATGGTGGCGTTGTCATCGTTCTTTAATTTCTGATTATCTAAAGGCACAGGGTTGGAAAGTCATGCACATAATGAGTATCAGTAAAGCAGTAGAACATCCTTACACAGCGCCTGCAAGAATTATAAATGGGAAGTTGACTTAT
>NZ_JBJMLX010000472.1:0-12795 GCF_045805085.1 Niastella sp. | reverse complement strand
TTATCTGGAGCCTGGGTAATGAAATTCCCGAACAACATGCGAAAGGCGGTGACACCGCCGGTGTGGTATTGCTGCGTGAAATGCAACGGATCGTACGCAGTCTCGACGACCGGCCCACCGTTACCGCCAACAATCATACAGACGATAATAACCAGCTGTTGCGATCGGGCATCAATGACCTGATTGGTTATAATTACAACCAGGGCATCTGGATGCCGGAACATGTGCAAAAGAAATGGGGACGTAAACCGTTCATTGTAACTGAATCGGTATCGGCAATTCAATCAAGAGGGCATTATGATCTGCCATCAGACAGCATGCGCGTTTGGCCGCAACGCTGGGACCTGCCCCTCAAAAACGCCAATCCCGATCTTACCTGTTCTGCTTATGAAAACTGTTACACGCCCTGGGGATCATCCCACCTGACCACGTTGAAAGCGTTTTTAAAATATGAAAGCGTCAGTGGCATGTTTGTATGGACGGGTTTTGATTATATAGGCGAACCAACACCGTATCTCTGGCCCGCCCGCAGTTCTTACTTTGGCATTGTTGACCTGGCCGGGTTTCCGAAAGATGTTTATTATTTGTACCAAAGTTTGTTCACCACCAAAAATGTGTTGCATTTGTTTCCGCACTGGAACTGGAAACCAGGACAAATGATTGACATGTGGGCCTATTATAATAATGCCGATGAAGTGGAACTGTTCATCAATGGAAGATCGCAGGGCGTTAAAAAGAAAACCGGTGATGACCTGTATGTAATGTGGCGGGTGCCATTTGAAGCAGGCAGGGTAGAAGCCATCTCAAAAAAGAACGGAAAAGCAGTGGCCTCCCAGGTGATAAAAACTGCCGGTGAGCCGGCGAAGCTGATTGTACAGGCCGATAGAAGCGCCATCAAAGGCGATGGAAAAGACCTGTCGTTTGTAACGGTAAAAGTGGTAGATAAAGACGGCAACCTGGTGCCCGATGCTGCCAATAATATTCAGTTTAAAGTAAGCGGTCCGGGGTTTATTGCCGGCGTTGATAATGGTTGCCAAACCAGTCTGGAATCATTTAAAGGCAGCGAACACAAAGCTTTCAATGGATTGTGTTTGGCTGTAGTGCAGTCAAACGGAAAACCAGGGATCATAAAATTGCAGGCGCAATCAGCAGGACTGACCGCTGCAACCATCGATATCACGGGTAAGTAAATGTCTGAACCGGATTTTTGGGATTAATGAGATGAGCGGGAAAAGGATCCCTATCTCATTGATCCCATTCATCCCATATATCCCAGTTCAGACTAAAAATGTTTTACCCGAACTTACAAGCATGTACCAGATGCTTGCGAGTTCGGGCAAAAGCAGAGAAATATCTTCTTAATCAATAACAGTGTTGCTAAAACGGAAGTTCGGCTATCTACTATTGGAAACAGCCGGCTGATAACGCCTGGAAAGTATCAGCGATTAACTCAGTGAACTTCTTTGACGTAACTGAAGGCGCAACGGTGCCCTGGTCAGTTAACACTACATTACCAACCTGGTAATAATTGGTAGTGTTGTTGTCGAAAACTTTAGTAACGCTATTATTTTTGAAATAATAACACCGGCTAAAATTCAACGAATCTGTTGTAAACACGAAGTTGGCTTTCATGATCTCTCTGTTGGCCTTGCTGTAGAACAATTCAACCCAGTATTTTCCTTCACGCGCTTTACCACGAAAAGAAGCATGATCCAAATAATTATTTGCATCAATACCAGATACCATTGAATCGATCGTTGGCTTTTGGTTCACAAAATTGATCATGGGTTGTGCCGGTGCCTGCGTAGCTGTGGTTTTATTACTAACATACTTTGCAGTAGTGTTTTGTGCCAGAGCGGGTACGGCGGCTACAGCGGCAAGAAGGACTGTAAACAATCCGATTTTCGTTTTCATATACGAATGGGTTTTATTAAAACTACACAAGTTTCCCGGATTGTGCAATAGCAGGGGTAAAAAAGGTTTTGGGTGGAACCCGCGCCCGGATTGACTTTCTATTATAGGTACTGGTATTCAACAGATTGCAGCTTTGCTAACTTTTTCAGCAAAGCAATTGGGAACAATTAGAATTTGGTTAGAGCTCCGCTCAAAAAAGGCACTAAAAGTTATTGGCCGGCGTTACTAAGAGTTATTAGTTATAACGGTGTGAAAGCATGCTGAAACTTATAAACAGCTTGTTTTCATCACTTGTTTTAACTTAATTTCGCCCGCTGATTTTCCTTTGATAAAACGTACAAAATAGTAACACACGCAATGAAATCAATAACCTGGTTCACGCGCCCAAGTCGCCTGGTTGTGGCAGCCTGTCTGCCGTTTATTATGAATGCCTGTTCCAATGGACAAGCCAATTCTTCTAATGCCCAAACATCCGATTCAACAGCAAAGCCAAAAGTAGAAGAAAAGCCTGCTGTGGCCGATGTGACCAAACCCGCTTTAACGCTCGACTCAGCCCTTTTCGATCGCAATAACCTGCACCTGGCGAATGGTGATTCTTCCGGCCGCTGGCCCGTTAAAACGCCTTATCCAAACGCAGGCGCTATTCTTCCTTATAAACGAATTGTAGCCTATTATGGTAACCTGTATTCAAAGAATATGGGTGTACTGGGTGAGTACCCACCAGATGAAATGCTGCAAAAACTGGGTGCTGAATGTAAAAAATGGGAAGCTGCCGACCCTGCAATGCCGGTTCAGCCTGCCCTTCATTATATTGCCGTAACTGCCCAGGGGGCTCCCGGCAAAGACGGCAAATACCGTTTGCGCATGCCGTTCAAACAAATTGATTCCATCCTGAAAATGGCAGCGCGCATCAACGCCCTGGTTTTCCTGGATGTGCAGGTGGGTTTCAGCAATGTACAGGCTGAAATTCCCCAATTGGAACAATACCTGAAAATGCCGCACGTGCACCTGGGTATCGATCCTGAGTTCTCTATGAAAACAGGAAAAAGACCCGGTTCTGTGATCGGTACCATGGATGCCGCTGACGTGAATTTTGTAAGTGATTACCTGAGTAACCTCACCAAAGCCAATAACCTGCCGCCCAAGATCCTGGTAGTGCACCGCTTTACCCAGAACATGGTGACCAATTACAAGAATATCAAAATTCACCCGGATGTGCAGATCGTAATGGATATGGACGGCTGGGGCGAGCCTTCACTGAAACACGATAGCTACAAAGCATATGTTTGGAAAGAGCCTGTTCAATTTGCCGGTTTCAAACTGTTCTATAAAAATGACATCCGCAAGCAGAACAGCCACATGTTAACGCCGCAGGAAGTACTGGCCGAAAAGCCACAACCGGTGTACATACAATATCAGTAAAAATACCCCCAGTATTAAAAATATCAGCCCTCCCGACCACCTGTCGGGAGGGCTTTTTTTATTACGATGCTATTCCCCGGTTCAGATTTAATGTGTACATTTAAATACATTGATTGATACCCTTTCAAACCTGTTTATTTGATCCATGGGCTGGCGCGCCAATGTCCCGCAAGAAGCAGGCAGATGGCACTGGGCAGAGTGGAATCAGTGGTTCTTAAGCCGGGCGACCAGGCAACCGTTTCCCAGACATCCCAAAAATCCCACCCATCCCAGTTCAGACATTTAATTAACAGAATACCAACCAGTACAGGATAATTAGCGTACAAATAAGGATAGAAGTATTTTTTTGTGGCCCCTATTAAAACTTGGATGAAAAAATATTTACTCAGCCTTGCTGCAATATTTTTAGCGGCAACTGGATTTTCACAGTTGCAGACCTGTCCAACTAACATCAATTTTGGAACGGGTGACCTTTCTTTTTGGTCAGCCACAACCGGGTTGATAAACGGGCCCTCGCAATCCTATCCTTCACCTAATACCGGAATTACTACCATTCCTGAATATTCCCTCAGCAATACGGGCATTCAGGTAATCACTTCGCCAACCAGTGACCCGTTTGGTTTTTTCCCAACGGTTCCTACCATTAATGGGTATTCTTACAGTTATTCTATTATGCTTGGGTCAAGCACAACGTCCCGCGCCCTGGGACAAACCGGTCGCAATCCCGGCGGTTTTACCCGTGCTGTTACTTACGTTATTAATGTGCCGCCTGGTTCCACCGCAGATCCCTATACCATGACCTATGCCTACGCCATGGTGCTGGAGAACGGAACCCACAATTCAAACGAACAACCGCTGTTTAAAGCTACTTTAAGCACCCACGATAGTATTATCACCTGCGCCTCGCCCGGTTATTACCTGCCCACATTTAATAATGCAGCTGGCGGTAACGGTGGCTCGGGAACCGGCGCCACCCTCGACTCTGCTACGGCAAAGGCCAATGGGTTTACCAACAGCCCTGTTCCTTTCATGAATTTTTCGGGGAACAATAACAATGGCACCCTGCTGTATGATATTTGGACGAAGGGCTGGACCGAAGTTACTTTCGATTTGTCGCCCTACCGGGGTCAGCAGGTTAGCCTCACTTTTGAAGCCGATAATTGCCGTCCGGGCGCTCACTTTGCCTATGCTTACGTGGCCTTGCGTAATACCTGTGCCGGACTGGAGATAAGCGGAAAACAAATTGCCTGTACCAATACTACGGTTGAATATTCAGTGCCGGCGCTGGCCGGCGCCTCCTACGATTGGACGGTTCCCGCCGGCTGGACGATCAATTCAGGGGCCAATAGCAATATTATTAATGTGACTGTGGGCGCCAATGGCGGCAAGGTTACCAGCCATGAAGTAAATGGCTGCGCCGATCTGCGCGATACCATCAATATTTCAACCAGGCCGCCTACTGTGGCTGGCAGAATTATGAGCGATACTACCATTTGCTCCGGTAACAACAGCGTGCCGTTATCCCTGGCAGACGAAGTAGGGGGTGTACTGAAATGGGTATCTTCAACCGATGGCATTACCTGGCGGGAAGTTTCGGTGACCAGCGATCAATATACAGTCCAGAACCTGGTTGCCACAACCCGGTATGCGGCGGTAGTGCAAAACAGTTCGGCCTGTACCATCGATACAAGCACGGCTGCATTAATTACGGTAGATCCCAGGTCGAAAGGTGGCAAAGTAAGTCCCGATCTCACCAATGTTTGTTTGAACGAAGGCGCCCGCCCCCTGTTGACATTAAGTGATAATAACGGAGCGGTGGTGAACTGGCAATCGTCACTTAATAGCAGCAGCTGGAGCAATTTTTCACCTGCTTACCAAAATACAACTTACCAGGCCGGTCCCGTTACGCAAACGGAGTATTACCGGGCCGTGGTGAAAAGCGGGGTTTGTCCTGCCGATACCAGCGATATGGCCACCATCAGGTTTTTCAATGTGCCGGCGCCTGAAGCAACAATCGATCCTCAAAACAGTAATATCTGCTATGGTAAATCAATAGTGCTGAATGCCACCATTACAACAGGTACCAACTACGCCTGGGGTAATAGTGTGTCTTTATCGCCCGGCGGCAGTGGGGTAGTACCTGCTGTGCCATATAATATAAGTGCCACTGCTACGCCAAAAGTTACGTCGAATGTGGTATTGTCGGTTACCAATGCCGGTTGTCCCAACCCGTTAAGAGATACTTTTCATATAGATGTTACCAAACCCATTATTGTAAAAGCAGGCAACGATACCACGGTGGTTATCAATCAGCCTTTGCAATTCAATGCTACGGTAAACGATCCCAATGCCAATCGCTGGACCTGGGCGCCTCCAACCGGGTTGAACTTTTCCAATATTTCAAACCCCGTTGGGTTGTATAATGAGGAAGCGCCTGCAGCGATATCCTATGTTGTAACAGCGGAAACCGCGGCCGGTTGCTACGGAACTGATACGGTCACCGTAAAAATATTTAAAACACAAGCCTCTATCTTCATGCCATCAGGCTTTACTCCCAATCACGATGGCCATAACGATGTGATCCGCCCCATTCTGGCAGGCATCAAACAGTTGCTGTATTTCAGAGTATACAATCGCTGGGGGCAACTGGTGTTCAGTACCAGCGAAGTAAACAAGGGCTGGGACGGATCCCTGGGCGGTTCGCAACAGTCGTCCGAGAATTTTGTGTATATGGTGCAGGCTATAGATTATACCGGCAAAGTAGTTGTTAAACGGGGGAATTTTGTGTTGGTACGCTAATATTGTGCACCAAAAATGCTGCGCTCGCCCCTAAACGCCATTGACGCCAATTGCGAATGTGTTGCAAATACGTTTATGTATCTCGTTTTTACACATGCATTTTTTGACATAACAATAACGCTATCATTAACCGATATTTATAATTGATGGCGGCTGCAATTAATTTTATTTGCAGATAAGGTGCCGTATTTATAACTTGGTGCCATTACTAACTGTATTTCTCTGTTTATCTACTATCCTTTGACGATCCAAAGAGGACTAATATGACAGATGAGCAAATTATGCAGAAGATCCTGAAGAAGGATCCTGAGGCGTTCAACGAAGTATATAATAAACTTTATCGCAAATTGTTCCTGTTTGCCAATAGCCTTATCGCCAACACGGAAGAAGCCAGGGATATTGTGACTGAATCTTTTATTAAACTTTGGTCTCAGGAAAACCATTTTTCCAATATGACTCACCTGCAGGTGTACTTTTACACCGTTATAAAAAATGCCTGTATCGATTATTTGCGCAGAGATAAATTAAAAGCAAAGATTGAGAACCGCCTCGTTAAGGAAGAGCACATCACCGAAAACGTTATTGAAAAAAAATACCAGGAAGCCGAGCTGGTGCAGATCTTATACGATCGTATTAACCAGTTGCCCGACAGAATGCAGCAGGTATTCAAACTCACTTATCTTGATGGGTTTAGCAGAACAGAGGTAGCACAAATGTTGAACCTTTCTGAAAATACGATCCGCAATACCAATGCGGCCGCCATGAAAGCGCTTAGGCTTACCCTTGGGGTTGAACAGGTAATGATCCTGATCTTTATCACCCTTCTTTTTATGATGGCCGCCTAATGGTAATCCCGTATATGCTTCTTTAATATCCTGATCTGAAATTCATTGCCGCGTTGATTTTAATATATCCCATCCAAAAAGTACAGATCCGCACAAAAAAAGTATAAAATTTATCAAGGGCACTGGTACAAAGTTTTCGCTCATCCGTATTCATATAGCCGGAGCTTTAGATAACCCTGAAAAATCATTGTGTAATGAAGGACAATAGCATCATCAATGGAATAATTATTAAAGTAATTACCGGTGAAGCGCTTACTTCAACCGAAAGCACAATGTACTCAGCCTATATGGCAGATGAGGGAAACCGCCGGTTCGTGGAGGAATTCAAGAATGATGCATACCTGCTTCAAAAGTTGAAAGAAATACATGCCATAGATGTAGCAGGCGGCAAGGCCATTATTGAAGAAGAACTAAAACGAAATTATGGAAAGCAGGTAGATATAAAAAGACCCAGAAAGTTATTTCGGGATGTAGCAACCTCAGCAGCAGCAGTATTGTTTATACTGACTGCTGCTTATTTTTTCTGGTGGTACAGTAAGCGCGATAAAGCCATAGAAGTAAAGGAGGAAGTAAAAACAATAGCTCAAAAAGCTATTGGGCCTGCACAAAGAATAGCGTCCCTTACACTGGCCGATGGCAGCAGGATATTACTGGATAGCGCCAAAGCCGGTCAGCTGGCGCAACAGGGTGGGGCGGTGGTTATGAATGAGAACGGCGCCCTGAAATACCAAACCAGATCAGCAGCCCGGGAAATATTATTTAATACCCTCACTACTGCCTACGCACAAACCTATAGCATGGAACTGGCCGATGGCAGTAAAGCATGGTTAAATGCCGGCGCCTCCATCCGGTATCCGGTTGAATTTTCCGGTAATGAAAGAAAGGTAGAAATAACCGGTGAAGTATATTTTGAAGTAGCGCACGACGCAACCAAACCTTTCATTGTTCATGTATCCGGTAAAAAGGGGTCGATGGATGTTCAGGTATTGGGCACTCATTTTAATATCAATGCATATGATGATGAACCTGTGATGAAGACAACTTTATTAGAAGGAAGTGTGAAAGTTACCAAAGATGCTGCATCAGTTTTATTGAAGCCTGGAGAACAAACATCAGTATCCCCGTCATCCCAACCATCCCACCCCATCCCGGTTCAGACAGAAGCAGTTGTTGCCTGGAAGAACGGCGTTTTCAGTTTTGATAATGCTGATATCGATGTAGTGATGCGTCAGTTAATAAAGTGGTACGACATTGAAGTAGTATATGATGGCGATAAGCCTTCCGATAAAATAAGTGGAGAAATGCAGCGGAATTTAACGCTGCCCCAGGTAGCTGAGAACCTTGAATTCATGACCGGTCTGCATTTCCGGGTTGAAGGAAGAAAACTGATTGTGCCGGCTGCCTCACCCAATGATTCCCGCAAGAATGATAAGTAACCAACATAGTTCATTTCTATTTACCCCTATGCATATTTCCCAATAAAAATGTTTTGAAAAACCCGCTTAGCCATATTTAAAATTATACACCTATGAATGCTTAAACATGTACGACCGTAAAAAAAGCCGGTATGTCCACTAAACACACCGGCTGAAAAAGGTCGATAACAAAACCGATTAGAATCCTATTATTCAACCTTCAATTACTAAGGTATGCAATTTCGCAATTACCTGCCGGATTTTATTGCTTGCACGGCCGGCAAACCCATTAACCATTTAAAATCGCTCGTAAGCAAACAAACCTTACGAATTATGAAATTAACTGCCATCCTATTAACCATTGTATTTTTAAACGTACATGCAACGGGCGTGTCCCAAACCGTTACTTATTCAGGGGATAACATCTTGCTTGAAAAAGTATTTACGGCCATAAAACAACAAACGGGATATTTGTTCCTGTACCCGGCCGATGTGTTGAAAGACGCAACAAAGGTCACCATACATGTAAAAAATGCGCCCCTGGAAGAAGCGTTAACCCAGGCGTTGAAAGGCCAGCCGCTCAGATACATGATCCAGAATAAAACGATCGTGATCTCAAAGAACAGAGAGGCCGGCGAAAATAAAAAACCCGATGATAAGGATATAACGGCGCCGCCTGTTGACATAAAAGGAAAGGTGTTGAATCATAAAGGCGAACCGCTGGCCGGCGCCAACGTAAAAGTAAAGGGTACAACCATTGGCGGCGTTACCAATGCCGATGGATTTTTTGATCTGAGAGGAGTGGGGGAGCATGCAGTATTGGAAATTTCTTACCTGGGGTTTGAAACACAAACTGTAAATGTAGATGGCAGAACAACTGTTTCTGTACAACTGGCGCTTGAAGTAAGTGAAATGGCCAGCGTGTCTGTATCGGTGTATACCGGTTATCAGCAGATCCCAAAAGAAAGAGCTACCGGTTCTTTTGTGCAAGTTGATAATAAATTGTTGAACCGCGGAACATCAATGGATGTGCTGGGTCGGTTGGAAGGGGTAGCGAGCGGGGTAGCGTTTTATAGGAATAGCAAATCAGATCAGCCTACTATAGCTATACGGGGCCGAAGCACCATCTTCGGCTATGCCCAACCCCTGATAGTGTTAGACAATTTCCCTTACGATGGGGACATTACCAACATTAATCCCAACACGGTGGAATCCATTACCGTTTTGCGGGATGCAGCAGCTGCCTCTATATATGGCGTGCGTGCTGCCAACGGGGTAATTGTGATCACGTCTAAAAAGGGTAGTGCTAATCATGCTCCAGAAGCGCACTTTAATACCAATGTTACCATCGGCGCCAAACCCGACATGCATTATTTACCTTTAATGTCCTCCCCGGATTTTATTGATGCAGAGAAAGACTTCTTTGCAAGGGGATGGTATACCAGCCAGGAAACCAGTTCTGCAAAATCTCCATTAACGCCTGTGGTGGAATTGTTGATCAAAAAACGGGATGGGTTGATCCCGGCTGCTGAGGCCGATCAGCAAATTGAAGCGCTGAAAAACAACAATGTGGTGGACCAGTTTGAAAAATACTTTTTAAGGAACCAGGTTGTGGTTCAGAATGCTTTATCTATCTCAGGCGGTGGCGATAAATCCAAATATTTTTTATCATTCAGTTATGATAAAGATAAAACCAGTTATGAAAGAAATCGCTTTGACCGGTTTTCGATAAACGCCAACAATAGTTTTACCCCATTTAAAAATGTTGATATCAATACCGGGTTAATGTACACCAACACCAGGTTTGTCAACAATAACCCTGGTATCAATGATTTGATGAATGCATTTGGAAGAAAATTTTATCCATATGCGCAACTGGTTGATGAGAATGGATATGCGCTTCCGGTTTCTTATGGAATTAGGGATACGTATAAAACATTAAAAGAAAGCCAGGGGTTTTTAGACTGGCAGTATCGCCCGTATGACGAGCTCAATGTGGCCAATAATGTTACGCAGCAAAACTATAGCCGGGTAAACCTGGAGATAAGGAAAACATTTACCCCAAGCTTTAATATTGAAGTAAAGTATCAGTATGAAAAGCAATTGAAGAAGCAGAATATCCTGCAAAGCCAGGCAGGCTATTATACCAGGAACCTGATTAACCAGTATTATAATCCTACAGGTACGGTGAAGTATCCCGTTCCGTTGGGCGATATTTTAGACCAAACGAATTCCGAACTGGAAGGCCATACAGGGCGTGCCCAGGCAAATTTTAACCAGGTATGGCAACGGCACAGGGTGAGCGTTATTGGCGGTTTTGAAATAAAAGAACTGCATAATGCAAGTACTCCGGCCCGGTTGTATGGGTATAATGATGAGACTGCCGTTTACCAGCCGGTTGACCTGGTAACCCGGTTTTCTACCAACCCGTCAGCAACACTTCTGGCAATCCCATCTGCCAAACCGATAACTGATTTAACAGACAGGTTCCTGTCGTATTATGCCAATGGTTCCTATACATATAACGACCGGTATGTATTTTCAGCCAGCGGCCGTTTGGATAACACCAATTTCTTTGGTATAAAAACCAATCATCGGGTGGTACCGTTATGGTCTACCGGTGTTAAGTGGAATATTTCCCGCGAAGGTTTTTTTTCAAGCGATTGGCTCGATCAGCTGGCCATACGGGCAACGTATGGATCTAATGGAAATATAGCTAAGGATCTTACGACTTATACAACGGTCCGGTATATAACCGATGCTACAACCCGGGCTATTGCTGCATCCGTGCAGAATCCGCCCAATCCTGATCTGCGATGGGAAACGGTAAATATGATGAACCTGGGCGTTCTTTTTACTTTAAAGAAGAATGTACTATCCGGTACCATTGAATACTTTTCAAAGAAAGGAAACAATTTGATTGGGGATGTAGCCATGGACCCCACCACCGGTATTTCCGGTTTCAGAGGCAACGTGTCGAACATTAAAGGAAACGGCGTTGATGTACAGTTAAATGGTAAAGTAGTAGTGGGCAGGCAATTCAGTTGGAATCCCGCCTTTTTATTCAGCTATGCAACCGATAAAGTAACGAATTATACAAAAACGTTTGTTGCTCCAAGCCTGATACTGGGAGGCAGTGGCGACGCATCCACCGGCCTTACGCCGCTCCCCGGCCATCCGGTCTTAAGCATCTACAGCTTTGCCTGGGGCGGCCTGGACCCAACTACTGGGGATCCGGTTGGGATTCTTGATGGTCAAAAAACAACCGATTATTCTTCTTTGGTTACCAAAACAACGGCTAATGATCTGGTTTATAGTGGTCCTGTTAATCCAACCATGGTAGGCGCCTTCAGAAATGATTTTTACTGGAACAGTTTTTCACTCTCTGTAAATATCACTTATAAGCTGGGACACTATTTCAGAATGCCTTCCATTGATTATAGTGAGCTGTTGTATTATTGGGCCGGAAACAAGGATTATGCCAGCAGATGGCAAAAACCCGGCGATGAAGAACATACCAATGTGCCGTCCATTCCTTCTGCATTACCTGTTAGCACCAGTAGCCGGGATTATCGGTTCTATTCAAATTCACTGGTGCTGGTACAAAAAGCAGATCATATCCGCTTGCAGGACATTGTAATAAGTTATGATCTTGAAAGACAGAATCTGCCCCGCATGCCGTTTCAACGGGCCCATATTTACTGCAACATGAACAACATCGCTATTTTATGGCGCGCCAATAAATTTGGCATCGATCCCGATGCCGTTCCCTATTCTGAATCAAGGGTGCTGCCGCAACCCCGCAGTATAACATTGGGAGCCAGATTTGATTTTTAATAGTAGAAACCAACAGGAATGACCTGTTCCTATTCATTCAAAAAAAATTACAACATGCGTAATTATAAAATATTGTTGTTTGTTTTTGTGAGTGTGAGTATTGTTTCGTGTAAAAAAGACTGGATAAAAATAAAGCCCAATAAATCAGTGGATGTGCCCACTTCAGTAGCGGATTTTCAGGCTTTATTAGACAATTCCACCATCATGAATGACATTCGCCCCTATTTGGGAGAAGTGAGTGCGGATAATTATTATGTCACCTATAATTATTGGCAAACATTGCCGTCCCTGGTCGATAAAAATGCTTATGTGTGGGCGGGTGATGTATACGATGGTTACCCTACCGATGGTCCCAACTGGAATAATTCGTACCGCCAGGTGTTTTATTCAAATTTAGTGTTGGATGATATTGATAAGGTTGGTTCAGAGGAGAAGAATACGCAGGAATGGAATAATGTCAAAGGAAGCGCCCTATATTACCGGGGGGAGGCTTTTTTTAATGTATCACAAATATATACAAGGCCATATAGTTTAACTTTTCCCGATTATGCAGGCATTCCGCT
>NZ_JBJMLX010000471.1:0-15574 GCF_045805085.1 Niastella sp. | reverse complement strand
TGTGCCTTTTCAGCTGAAATACCAGCATATAAAGTAGTGGTAGTATCTAGCTTGATAGGAATGATATTTTTTGATGACAGCAGGTCAAATACTTCCAGTGATTTTTTGAAGTTTATAAACGCATCGTTGTAATTGTTAGCGTTATAAAACGATGCTGCATCTTTTGAATAACCCGTGTACAGGTCAATCAGCGGAGCATTGTTCTCCATGGTTAACTGAATATTTCTTTTAGCCGCGTCTTTTTCCTTCGATTCCATGTCCAGGTAGGTTTTCATGGACTCCAGGGCAGTTCCGCGAGCATCAGGCACCGATGATTTCAGCGATGAGTCAGCAGCAATGGCGCCATAAATTTTGGCCTTTGTGTACCATGCATCTGACAACGTTTTATTTTTCTCAACGGCCATTACATTATCGATCTCGGTCTTAGCGTCCGTGAGTTTCTTTTTGGATAGCAGGTCTTTAGCCTTTTCGAGTTTCTGGGCCTGTGACAAAAACCCAACAAAAGCGAGCAATGCTGTCAGCAACAATTTTTTCATGTGTTAATATTAATTTTTTTTAGCCACATGGAATTCGCCATAAAAATTTCCGTTGCAATTGAAATGAAGTTGCCCGGAAATTTTTATGGCTCATTTCATCTGAAAATATTTATTGTTTTTTAGCCAATGAGCTTATATAATTGAAAGCAAATCTACTCTATTCAGTAACCGGCTCATCTGAACCTGGTTCCTCTCCTTCGTTTGAAGCATCAGCGGCATTAGTACTTTCATCAGATGCAATCTCGTTGCCATTGGTTGCCTCAGCTGTTGCATTCACATCGGCCTGCGCTTCTCCATCGCCATTTTCCTCATTTACTTCTTCTTCATTATCATCCAGTTTTGTAATGGCGGCTATTTCATCTCCATCGTCGAGGCGAATTAATTTAACACCTTGTGTGTTGCGGCCCAGTTCGCTGATACCTCCAGCCGGCATCCGAATGGTCATTCCGCTTTTGCAGGTTATCATCAGGTCTTCTTTCGCGGCTACGTCCAGCATACCTACCAGTGAACCGGTTTTCTCGGTTACGTTCAGGGTTTTCACCCCTTTTCCGCCCCGGTTGGTAATAGGATAATCTTCTAATGCCGTTCTCTTTCCGTAACCTTTTTCGCTCACTACCAACACACTACGAGAGTTATCTTCCTTGCTGACACATATCATGCCAATAACTGCATCATTATCATCATCTACATCAATTCCCGATACGCCAATGGCGCCACGGCCGGTAGCACGTACTTTTTCTTCGGCGAACCGGATGGCGCGACCACTTTTTACAGCCATCATGATCTCGCTGGTGCCGTTGGTTAATTTGGCTACCAGCAATTCATCTCCTTCCACAATAGTAATGGCATTTACGCCCGTTGTACGTGGACGGCTGAAGTCTTCCAGGGCTGTTTTCTTAATAATACCCTTCTTGGTAGCCAGCACAATGTTGTGCGATTTTACAAACTCCTCGTTTTCGAGGTCCTGGATATCGATGATGGCCCTGATCTTGTCATCGGGCGGCAGTTGTATCAGGTTCTGAATGGCGCGGCCTTTACTGGTTTTATCACCTTCGGGTATTTCATAAACATTCAACCAGTAACAGCGTCCTTTTTCAGTAAAGAACAACATGGTATGGTGTGAAGAGGCCACAAACAGGTGCTCGATAAAATCTTCCTCGCGGGCTTTGCTACCCTTGGCTCCCCGGCCACCACGGCGCTGGGCGCGGAATTCAGTAGCAGAAGTACGTTTGATATAACCCAGGTGAGAAATGGTGATCACCACGTCTTCTTCCTTGATCAGGTCTTTTATGCGTACTTCATTATCGAGATAAGTGATCTCGGTTTTGCGGGCGTCACCGAATTTTTCTTTTACTTCGGCCAGCTCTGTTTTAATTACATCGTACCGCATACCTTCATTACTTAACAGTTCACGCAGGCGTCCGATAAGGCGTTGCAGTTCTTCAAACTCTTCGCGGATCTTATCGCGTTCCATGCCGGTTAACCGTTGTAAACGCAGATCGAGTATCGCGCGGGCCTGTATTTCATCGAGCCCCCAGCCTGCATTGATCAGGCTTTCGCGCGCAATTTCCGGTGTGGCCGATGCACGGATCATGGCGATCACTTCGTCGAGGTGATCCAGTGCTATCAGGTAACCCTGTAAGATGTGGGCTTTCTTCTCTGCTTCGCGCAATTCAAACTGGGTACGGCGAACTACCACTTCATGACGGAACTCCACAAACTCACTGATCATATCTTTTACGTTCAGTGTTTTGGGACGGCCTTTTGACAGGGCCACGTTGTTGATACCGTATGAAGTTTGCAGCTCGGTGTATTTGTATAGCTGGTTGATCACCACGTTGGCTATCGCATCGCGTTTGAGATCGATCACGATACGGGTGCCTTCCTTGGCATTCGATTCATTGTTCACGTGTGCAATGCCTTCGATCACTTTTTCATTCACCAGCTGACCGATCTTATCGCACAGCGCATCGCGGTTCACCTGGTAAGGCACTTCGGTTATAATGATTGTTTCACGACCGCTGGGTTTGGTATCCACCGTGAGTTTACCACGCAACACTACCCGGCCTCTTCCAAAGTGCATACCGGCCCGTACGCCTTCCATCCCGTAAATGATACCACCGGTGGGGAAGTCAGGGGCTTTAATATGCAGCATCATTTCATCGATGGTGATGTCGCGATTATCGATATAGGCTATACAGCCATCAATTACTTCGCTAAGGTTATGCGGCATCATGTTGGTAGCCATACCAACCGCAATACCGCTTGAACCATTTACCAGCAGGTTGGGGATACGTGCAGGCAAAATGGTGGGCTCTCTTTCTGAGTCATCGAAGTTGGGTTGAAAGTCGACGGTATCTTTATCGATATCCATCAACAGGTATTCAGCCAACCGGTGGAGCCTGGCTTCTGTATAACGCATGGCGGCAGGGCCATCGCCATCCTGGTTACCGTAGTTACCCTGGCCATCAACAAGGGTATACCGCATGCTCCACTCCTGTGCCATACGCACCATGGCATCGTACACAGATGAGTCACCATGCGGGTGATATTTACCCAACACCTCTCCTACAACACGCGCCGATTTTTTATACGCTCTGTTGTAATTCAAACCCAGTTCATTCATGGCGTACAAAATGCGCCGGTGAACAGGTTTCAAGCCATCGCGTACATCGGGCAAGGCACGGCTTACGATCACTGACATCGAGTAATCGATGTAAGCCGTTTTCATTTGCTCTTCGATATTTACAGGGATAATACGATTCTCATCGTTTGTTTCCTGTGGGGTGAAATTTTCTTCCATACTTTGTTTTACAGAAATGATTTACATCCGTTTATTGGAAAGTTGGATGGGGGGCAAAAATACCCTATTTAACCGTGAAAACCCGTGAATTGCAGGTGTTTTTTAGCCCTTAATTTTATCAACAAATGTTAAAAAATAAGGCACAAGTTGGAAGGCACAAGAAGACAAGAAGAAACAGGGCACAAACTATAAAAAAGCAAGGTACAAGGATCAAGGCACAAGACGAATTTGAGGTCTTGTACCTTGAACCTTATACCTTGTGCCTTAAGCGCCCATTTATAAGATCAAAAGGGTCTTAATTCGGGTATCTTTACTGCTTTTGCAAAGGCAACTCAATGATGAAGCTACTCCCCTGCCCTTCGGTGCTTTGAACTTTTATGGAGCCACCGGAATTTTCAACAAACTCCCTGATGAGAACCAGTCCCAGCCCGCTCCCCGACTCGTTTTGCGTACCCCGGCGGCTGTATTTTTCCTTGCTCAGGAACAGCCGTTCAGCCATGCGGGCGGGCATGCCAATGCCGGTATCAATAACCCGGATTATCACCTTTTTTTCGAAGTTAAATCCATCCACGGTTATACGGCCTTTTTCGGTAAACTTGTTGGCATTGGTGAGCAGGTTCCTCAGCATGAACCGCAGCATATTCTCATCCATATCCAGGCGAACCGAGTCACTAGTTTCGTTTACCAGGCGGTTCTCTTTCAGACTGGCCTGTACAGTAAGTTCGGTAAAAACGCTATCCACGAGTTCTTTCAACGATAACCCGACCGGCACCATGCTCCTGGGTTGTAATTGTATCTTCCCCCACTCTACCAGGTTTTCGAGCAAGGCTATAGTGCTGTGCAATTGGGTGCTGCTTACATTCAAAAAATTATTAAACCGATCGGGGTCTATCCTCTTATCCTGGTATAATTTAAAGAGGCTAACTATTGACGATAGCGGACTTCTTACATCATGGGCAATGATGGAAATAATACGGCGTTGCGCTACGGTAATGCGTTCCAGCTCCTGGTTCTTTAACCGCAGCTCCAGTTGTTTTACCACCTGTTTACCCAATATCATCAGGGCTTCCTGTTGCTCAATGGTCAGGTTACGGGGTACAGTATCTTTAACACACAGCATACCCAGGTTATTTCCGGCTTCCGATGTAAGGGGCACACCAGCATAAAACCTGATCTTATGGTCGCCGGTGACCAGCGGATTATCAGCAAACCGTTCGTCGTTGGTGGCATCAGGCACGATAAAGATCTTACCGTTCAGGATGCCATGGCTGCAAAATGAAATGTTACGCGATGTTTCGGTCTCGTTCAGGCCCAGCCTGGCTTTGAACCATTGCCGTTCGGCGTCAATAAGCGAGATCAGTGAGATGGGCGCCTCACAAATACGGGAGGCCAGCTTAACCAGGTGATCAAATGCTTCTTCTTCGGGGGTATCAAGAATATTGTATTGATACAAATCGGCCAATCTTAAGTTTTCATTAACAGGTATATCAGCTTTCATTATGCGTTTTTAAAGAGATTACGGTGATAAACAGCCCTCCACCGCTAAAGCTTCAGCCACACGCGGACGGCCGGCAAGGCATAAAAATGGCAAGTCAATGCCTTAAAAGCAATCCTTACACAACCTATTTTGCCTTCATTACACAAAGGTTTTAATACCGGTATTGGTTATTACTTAGGGTATCCGGGTATAGTGATGGTTATGGTGGAAAACTACTTGCATTTTTAACGTCTCTTTTTATAACTTTTCTATTTGAGTATTTGGTACAGTTACTGCCAAGTTTTAACTTGCACGTAAGCTTAATTCACCCTCCCGGTATCCTAATAAAAACTTCCGTTTAACCATCTGAGCCCGCGACCTGCTGAATGTACTTTCATTTATGAAGTAGCTGATTGACTACAGCTGCCTGCTTGCATTATATTTCACTGAGTTTTTATAGTATATGAACACATACCTACTATTACGCGATAATAAGCAAACTGGCCCTTATACAGCCCAAGAGCTGGCGGCCAAAGGATTGAAACCTTATGACCTCGTATGGTTAGAAGGTAAAAGTGCCGCCTGGCGTTATCCCGGCGAACTGGAAGAGCTCAAGGCCTTCGCTCCCGGGGTGGAGGAACAGCCGTATGATCGTTTCTATAAAAAACCGGGTGAACAGGCTTCGGAATCGACCCGGCAACAAGCGGTTGCTGAAACCAGTACCGTGCAGGAGAGTCAGCCGGTAAACAAACAGGTGGAACAAACTTCCAAACACATTTACGTGACCATGCCGGTTGGCAAGGCCCAAACAGCTGCCACTCCGGTGGCCAAAAAGGAAGAGACCGCCAAAGCTGTTGCCCAACAAAACGACAAGAACGTCAATATGGGCAATAACACCCAAAAGAAAGCAGCCGCTGCGTCTTACATCATTTCTGAAGAAGACGATGAAATGAATAGCGCTTTGCTGAAAGGCCACAAGAGCCGGAAAGTGGAAGACGAAGTGAACAATAACGAATTCCTGTCTGAATACGAGTCAAGGAAAGCTTCCTGGTCAAAAAACAAATCGGGTGGTTCAACCATAAAAGAGATTGAAAAACCAGTTGAAAAGGTGGCGGTGCAGTCCAAAAAGGAAACCTGGGCATCGCCTAAAAAGGACTCCTTCGATCTGAAGGCGCTGCTGGCCGGTTCAACCCAATACCTGCAGAACAATAAGAATGTTACCCGGGTACTGGTTGCCGCCGTACTGATACTTGGCGGGGTAGTTATTGGCCTGGTAATAAATTCGGGCCATAAACAACCCGATACCCAGGCACTTGAAAGCCTGGTGAAAGAGATCAGGGATAAACAAAATGAAAAAGTCAGCACTACGGCGCCCCCCACTACCGAAGTGGCTCAAAAAACAAATGAGTCCAGGCGATCAGCCGAACGCTCTTATTATAATGACAATGTAAATACCAACCCCGCGCGTCCGTCGGCTTCGAATCCTAATAACAACACGGCCGATCAACCAGGTTCAAAGCATGCAGTCATTAAAAAGGAGAACAGCGTTGTAACACCACCTCCCAGTCAAACAAAATCTATAGCAGTCCCCATTTCCAATACCAGCAATCAACCAGTTGAAACATCACCGGCCGTAATGGAACCCAGGGAAAAACCTATTGATAGAGAAATGATTGAAAAAGCGCGAAAGAATATATATGAACAAGTGCATGTTGATGCAAGCGCCTTCAAGGTAGGTTTACTGGGTGGCATCAGTGACCTGGATATAACAGTGCAGAACACCAGCTTATATGCACTTGACCAGGTAGCTGTGGAGATCAAGTATTTTGGTCCGGAAAAGAAACTGGTAAAAACGCAAACACTTCTCTTTAATAATGTTCCTCCTGGTAAAAGAAGAACGCTGGAAGCCCCCAGTACAAGACGAGGCATAACTATTGAATATACTATAACCAGCATTAACTCAAAAACGCTGGGATTAGCACAGAGTGGGTTCTGAGGAAGTTTCTACAGTTCTCTTTTCGTTTTCCACATTTATAGCGTCTGGCATAGTTTTTAGACCCTATTTAATGCTGGCACAGTTTTTTTAAAAGTTAGGTGCTCTCTTTAAAATGATAATCGATTCACTGAAGGAGTTAAAACCTTTTACTTTATGGATAAAACTGTTGCCACGTTTATAGGTGTAGTGGTTGTGGTTGTTGGTTTACATGCCTCACGCGCCATGCACCAATCAAATATAACCGGTAAAGTGTCGTCAGAGCGGGATTCAGTTTGGGTATACGCAGTGAATGGAAGAGATTCTTTAAAAACAATGGTGAGTAAGGGAATGTTCCGGTTTAAAGTAAGACCGGGCGCATGGCGGGTGACAGTAAGGAATCATGCAGAGAATGTGGAAGGACACATGGTAGAAGTATCAGAAGGACGGACACTTGATATGGGCACGATCATTCTGAATTAAAAATATTAAATAAGGGACGGTTCAAAACCAAAAGAGCTGGTGTTCGTTCACCGGCTTTTTTTATTTAGTCGAAGTCCCGATAAAACTCAGCCATCCTGAATTTGAGTCTTGTGCCTTCTTTCTCCCTATCTTGCATATACATTGCTTTTTTTCATGCAAAACATTTTAGTGTTCGGTTCAGGCAATTCGGCTGCTTCATTGATCGAATACCTGGTGAAGGAAGCTGCTTTCAACAACTGGCTTATCACAGTTGCTGAAATTCCGCCAGTAACAACACCGGTTATTGCCAACCCACCCTCTCACCTGCAAACAATACTTGTACATTTTGATAATCAACGGGAACGCCAGCTACTGATTGCCGCAGCCGATATCGTGATCTCGTTGCTGCCTGCAGCCCTGCACACATTTATTGTTACCGATTGCCTCCGGTTCAACAAACATTTACTGACACCCTCCTATATTGATGATACCCTGGCCGGCATGCATACCGCCATTAAACAACAAAACCTGTTGTTCCTCTGCGAAATGGGGCTCAATCCCGGTATCGATCACATGGTCGCCATGCAACACATTCACCGCATTAAAGCCAATGGCGGCGCCATTACCTCCTTTATATCTCATTGCGGCGGATTAATATCGCCTGAAAGCGACGACAATCCGTGGCATTATAAAATGACCGGTTCGCACCACAATGTTGTGCTGGCCGGTATTGACGGCGCTGTTTATAAAGAAAATGGAACCGTGCGTGAGATGCCTTACAATCAGTTGTTCGATCCCAACCGGCTTATTCATATTCCCGACCTGGGTTACCTGGCCTGGTACCCTAACCGCGATTCACTGCGTTATATGCCGTTGTACGGTTTGCCCAATGCCGGCACTTTCATACGTACCACGCTTCGTTATCCCGAGTTTTGCTTTGGCTGGAAAAATATAGTGGAGTTGAAACTGACCGACGCTACCAAACGGTACCACACAGACGGACTTACGCTGCAACAATTTTTTCAGGAACATTTCGCCAACCATGGTTTTGGGGAATGGATAGAAAAACAATTGACGGCGCGTTTTGCGCAAACCAAACAATTGCTCGAAAAACTGCAACAGCTGCTGGAAGCCGAACAGGAAGCCAATGAAGAGGAACGTAAAGCCCTGCAGGATTTTATGATGGTAGATAACAGGGGACAGCTGATGGATGTAAACCTGGATTCTATTAAGTCGCAGGCGGCGGCTACCGTGGCCGGACAAATGCACGAAGCCAACCTGTCGATGAAACAGCTTTTCTTTTTAGGCATGGACGATGACCAAACAATTATAAACAAAGGCGATTGCAGCGCTGCCGAAGTTTTGCAATTTGCCATGGAACAAAAACTATTATTACAACCAGCCGATAAAGACCTGGTAGTGCTGCAACACGAGATCGGTTACGAACTGGATGGAGAAAAACACCTGGCCAGCAGCACCCTGGTTGTAAAAGGTGAGAATCACCTGAACACCGCTATGGCCAAAACCACGGGCCTTCCCTTGGGCATTGCTGCCAAACAAATACTCCAGGGCAACATCCCTGAAACCGGTTTGCACATTCCGGTTATGTCATCTGTGTATGTACCCGTTTTACAGGAACTGGAAAAGAACGGGCTCCGCTTTGAAGAAAATGATTGTACTATACAATAGGCACCAACGAAAAATCGCCCATCAGGATCTGCTGTACCTCCTGCACCGGCATATTAAACCAGTTCTGCAACACCGAGGCGTATAACGATCTGAAGTCATATTGCATGGGCACATTATCATTCACCGTCACTGTTTCAGGGATCACGGGATTTGAACCGATAATACCGGGTTTGATGGCACTGCCGAAATAAAATACGGGCGCTGCAGCGCCATGATCGGTACCGCCGCTGGCATTGCTTTTTATTCTGCGGCCAAATTCAGAGAAGGTCATGCCCATTACGCGATCTTCAATTTGCAAAAACTTCAGGTCATTCATAAACGCGCCAATGGCTTCCGACACGCGTTGCAACAGTTTGGCGTGGTTGCCGGTAGTGGTATCGGTTTCTGTTTGTTTGGCATGGGTATCAAAACTACCCGTGCTTACCATATATACTTTTGTTTTTAACCCGCCGGCAATAAGGCGCGAAACGATCTTTAACTGATCGGCCAGGGGATTTTTACCCGCTGCCGGCCAGTCGGGCGATTGGGTGGGAACTTTTTGCGCTGCATTTTTAATTACCGTTGCATACTGATCGGTTTTCTGGCTCATAAGCTCGATATAATCCAGCTGCTCGCCCCAACGCGAATTGGCGTTTACATTCACTTTGCCTTCCACCAGTTTATAAAAACCGGCCGGGTTGCTGATGGCCATCCCCATGGTAAACAAAGGTCCCTGCAATGCCGTAGAGACCACCGCCCCTACCTGTATGGCCAGGGGATCGGGCATGGTTTCATTGGGAAAATTATCGGGAAATTGGGGATATACATCATTCAGGAAGCGTCCGGCCCAGCCAGAGGAGACCACTTTATCACTGTCGGAACCGGTCATCCAGATATCGGTTGCCCTGAAATGTGAGAAGTTGGGTTTGGGATAACTTACCGCCTGCACCACGCCCAGCTTGCCATCATTGAACAACTGCTGCATATTGGCCAGCGCAGGGTTAAAAGCAGTGGCATCAAAGCCATTCAGCCGTAAAACTTTATCTTGAGGAAGAAAAATGTTCGGCCGCGCGGCAGTATAGTTGCTGTATTGATCGAAAGGGATCACGGTATTGAGGCCATCATTACCACCAGCCAGCTGAATAAGCACCAGCACGCGATCGTCGTTCAAACTGGCGTGGCTCGCATGCATGAACGGCGTACCGGCGAGCGCCTTCAGCGAAATCCCTTGCAAAAAGGAAGGCAATACAACGCCGGTAATTGTGTCGCGTAAGAATTTTCTTCGTTTCATAGTAATAGGTTTTTACATTAACTGGTACTGGGGTAAGCTCATCATATATTTCAACAGGTTCTTCAACTTGTTGGTTACATTTCTTGTGTTGGCAGCATCATCGGGTTTATCCTGTAGCTTTTGCCAGGCATCCGTCCAGTAATGATCGCTGGCCATGCCCTGCAGCCCCTGCAGCAGAATACCGGTTTTCATATACTGCTTTTCCTCAACTGGCAATTCAACAGCATACAGCAAGGCGGCCAGTTCATCGATGAGTTTATTGGGGTCGCCGGGCGCCGATACTTGCTTTGTAAACACCACAGGGTCGATGAGTATTTTCTTTCCATTACGCGCAAAGCCATTGTTCACCATTCGATCAGTAAAGGCCGTACGTTTGGGCAGGGTATCTGAACTGATCCATGATTTATCATACATCGGTTCCTGGTAATAAGCAGGCCAGCCAGCCACATTCGGCGGATCGCCGATATTCTGTTGCATTTGAGAGGCTGTCTGCTGAATATTGAGCCAAAAACCATATTGATCTAAATAACTATCTTCAGCCGGGAATGGAATGCTGTATTCACGGCACAACCCAACCGCAAAATCAACCGGGCTTTTAATAATGCCACCGCGGTTGCCCGGATCAAAAAAGTGCCGGCTGGTGAATAATTTTTCCAGCACGGGTTTTATTTCATAATTGTTCCGGCGAAAGGTATGGGCGAGCGGCTCGATGATCGTTTTCTCTGTATCCTCATCTATCTGGTGGTATACAAAGAACCGGTACAACTTGCGGCAAACAAAACGGGCCACTTCGGGTTGTTGAAAAATAAGATCCAGCAATTCATCCAGCTCCATCTCCCCTTCTTTTCCCTTGCGGCCTTTTATTATTTGGTTATTATAAAATGCGGAGAATTGTTTGTCGCTTTCGTCGTGACGGCCGGCATCGAACAGGCCATGTACATCGGGTAACGATTTATTTTCGATGCGGAAACCGGTCAATACCCGGGCTGCTGCTTTTACATCCGCTTCGGTATAATGCGACCCAGGTCCCTTACCTACTGTAAATAATTCCTGTAGTTCGCGGCCATAATTTTCGTCGGGCGCCTTTTTTGTATTGGCATTTCCGTTCAGGTATTTCAACATGGCCGCATCAACCGTAACCGCCCGTACCATGGTTTTAAAGTTGCCCAATGCATATTGCCGCAACAGCACATTATGCTTGTAGATCATGGTAGGATTATCGACCGAATTGGTTTCTGTAGCAAAATGATTGTGCCAGAACAGCACCATTTTTTCGCGCAGGGTGCGTTGTTGGTTCAGCATACAACCCGTCCACCAGGCTTTAAAGGAATTTCTTCTGCGGCCGCCGTTCATGCCGTTGTATTTGGCAGCGGTTATCCAGGTAACACCCGGTTGAATTTCTTCGTCGGTATATTTATCGTCGTTGTAGTTATTGACAGGCGGTGCGGGAATGGGTTCCTCTGTATTCAGCAATTGCTGAATGGTATGCCGGAGTGATTTCGAAGCAAAATAATCGATGTCTTCTTTTTTAGCGCCAAACAGGGTGCGCTTTAGCAGGTGCGTTACTTCGGGCCGTCCCCATTTGCCCCTGTAATTTTTCAAGGATGCTGTTACTGATGGTACTACCATTGCAAATTAATTTTGTTACACATCTATCTAATCTAAGCAAATCAGCTACCACTTCTTTATAAAATATGTAAACGAAATGTTATGAGGGAGGGGTACGGAATGCGTTTTTTTGCAGGGGACTATTAACTTTTTAACAGATCAATCAAATCCTGAATACCCTGGGTAGCCGGTTTTTCAATGTTGGTGACATTGTAAACCGAATTGGTATTAGGGATCACTTTGTCAATTACATACTTGGGGATTTCCATAGGCGCATAGTCGACCAGACCTGCGGCCGGGTATACCACCAGGGAAGTACCAATTACCACAAAAATATCAGCGCTGAGCACCACGGGCACGGCTAACTGGATCAACGGCACAGGTTCTTCAAACCAAACAATATTCGGGCGCAACTGTGCACCATCTTCGGCTTTGTCGCCCAGGTTTATGTCGCCACGAATGTCATATACCAGCGACTCATCATGTTCACTGCGCATCTTCAATATTTCGCCATGCAGGTGCAGTATCTTTTTTGAGCCTGCGCGTTCGTGCAGGTCATCGATATTCTGGGTAATAATGGTCACATCAAAATCGTCCTGCAATTTTGCAAGACCAAGATGCGCGGCATTCGGTTGCGCATCGAGCACATTTTTTCTTCGCTGGTTATAAAACTCCAGTACCATGGCCGGGTCTTTTTTCCAGGCGCGTGGGGTGGCCACATCCGTCACATTATATCCTTCCCATAATCCGTCACTATCACGAAATGTTTTCAATCCGCTTTCTGCGCTTATACCTGCGCCGCTTAATACTACGATCTTCTTTTTGCCCATAACTCAAATATAGGAAAAAGGCAGTAGTACCTACTGCACTGTTTTCGAAGTTGGAGTTGGCTCTGTCTTTCTCCATCTTCTGAAACCCCACAAAAGAGCCCCAGCCAGTAACCACAATGGCCACAGGGTAAGCAGCACAACCAGTAACTCGCCCAGCCAATCCATTCCATTGCCCAGGGCGTTCAACACTCTTGTACCGAAACCCGGGGATCTGTTCTCTTCTGCCGAAGGATTCAGAATTTCATAAAAAGTTAACTGAACGGTACTATAGGCCGCGGCGTGGGTGAGATATTTTACCTGGCCGGCGCCCGCTTCAATTTCTTCCTGGATGTTGTTAATTTCTTCCTGTACTTTCAGGATGTCTTCCATATTTTTTGCCTGCTTCAGCAGGTCGAGATAACGTAATCTGATCTGCCGTTTGGCTTCCGTTCTGGCACGCGTATCTATCACTTCACCGGTGACATCCTGCGATGTGACTTTCTGTGTAACTATATTTTCCTCTTTGGTAGATGTCAATGATTTTACCAGGTTATCAAACTGGTCAACAGGTACCTTAATGGTAGCCATGTTCTCGATCTTGTAATCTGATTTGGTTTGTTCTTCTTCGGCCACATAACCGCCTGTGCGTTTTACCTGTTCATGCACAAAATCATTGAATGTTTTTTGGCTTTTAGCTTCAACGACCAATGTGGCGTTCTTGATGATCTTTTTGTCCCAGTCGATATTTTGCGCAGGTGATGCGGCGCCTGCTTGTTTGGGCGCCTCCTCTTCTTTAAGCGGTGCTGGTACCGCTATAGTATCTGCAGTCTCATAGCTTTTATTCCTTTCCTCTGGTTTGTTATTATCGGTGGCTTTCAACGCTGCTACGGCTTCGGTTTTTTGTTCGGTTACACTACTTTTATCATTACAGGCAATAAGGATCGTTATGATTATCGATGCTATCAACAGCACCGGTTTGTAAATAGAAAACATAAACAAAAGGTTTTGGGATTATTTTTTAACTGTTAATGAACCAGCGGCCTGCACCAGGTTGATAAACTCCTGGCGGTAGCCGTTTGTATCGGACCCTTTTGCTCCTTTGGCCAGTTGAACCACCTGTTGGTAGGATGCATTTTGTTTAAATTCAGAATTGCGCAACAACATGCCAAAGGAAGCCACTGCTGCCGAGAACCGGAAATTATCAGAGGTGTTGGCCAGGGCAAGATGTGAATCGGTAACCGGGTGAACGATCAGCTTGCTTACATCGCCATCGGGCTTTTTATAGCGCAGTTTGATGGTCATTAATTCATCGCCGCCGGCAATGGCCGTCATACTTTTTGCCGGTTGATATTTCAACTCATCTACCTTACCGATAAAATCATTCTTTACTCCGGCGGGAATTACTTCGTATAAAGCCGTTACGGTATGGCCAGAACCAAGCTCACCTGCGCCTTTCTTATCATCGTTAAAATCTTCAGCCGCCATCACCCGGTTCTCATACCCAATAAGGCGGTAGGCCTGCACTTTAGCAGGGTTAAACTCAATCTGGATCTTTACGTCTTTGGCAATGGTGAACAAGGTGCTGCCAAACTCCGTTACCAGTACTTTGCGGGCTTCACTGATGTTATCGATATAGGAGTGATTGCCGTTCCCTTTACCGGCCAGCTGTTGCATCTTATTGTCCTTATAGTTGCCCATTCCATAGCCCAGCACACTCAGGAAAATACCACTTTGTCTTTCTTTTTCTATCATGGAGACCAGTTCATCATCGCTGCTGGCACCAACATTAAAATCGCCATCGGTGGCCAGGATGATGCGGTTATTTCCGCCTTTGATAAAATTTTCGCGGGCCACTTTGTAGGCCAGTTGAATACCCTCACCACCAGCCGTAGAACCGCCGGCTTCCAGTTGATCGATGGCTTCTTTAATAGCAGTTTTATTGGAACCGCTGGTAGCAGGCAATACCAACCCGGCATTACCGGCATATACAACAATGGCTACTTTGTCATCGGGCCGCAATTGATCGGCCAGTAATTTCATAGATGATCTTACCAGGGGTAATTTATTTGCTTCATCCATGGAGCCGGATACATCTATCAAAAAAACAATATTGGCATTGGGCAGGTTTTGCACCGGGATCTCTTTTCCCTGCAAACCGATATGCACCAGGCGGTGTTCCGGGCTCCAGGGACATTCAGATAATTCGGTATTTACAGTAAAAGGCTCGTCGTTTTGCGGTTGCGGATAGGTGTAATCAAAATAATTGATCATTTCCTCAATGCGCACAGCGCCGGCCGGTGGTATGCTGCCGTTATTGATATAACAGCGTACGTTACTGTAAGCGGCCTCATCTACATCGATGGAGAAAGTTGATAAAGGGTTCTGGGTGGCCGCCAGGAACCTGTTCTCTACTATATGATCGTAATCTTCGGTATTGAATTGTGCCGGTGTTTCTTCCTCTTTCACTTCTTCATCTTTTACAATCCGGGGTGGAGTGATTTTACTAAGCGTAACTGCCTTGGGTGCAGGTGGAGGTGCCATATCCTCATCAGTTTGTTCGGGTTGTACCACCACGCCTCTTGATTCGGAATCAGCTTTTGATTGAGAAGTAACGGACCGGTTGTTACAGGCAATAAAGAACCACAGCAGCAATGCTGCCAGTATTTGACATAAAAACTTCATGGCTATTTGTTTTTAGGTGTGTGTGACTATAAGATGCGGGAAATTGGATATTACATAAACAGGTGAAAAGAAAACCAACGTTTAAATACCGGTATTTTCTGATTAATACTGGAGGAGGAGAAAGGTAACCTTGGGGAAAAGTTAATTAGTTGACGAGTTGACGGAGTTGACGAGTTGACGGAGTTGACGAGTTGACGGAGTTGACGGAGTTGACGAGTTGACGGAGTTGACGAGTTGACGGAGTTGACGAGTTGACGGAGTTGACG
>NZ_JBJMLX010000470.1:0-1001 GCF_045805085.1 Niastella sp. | reverse complement strand
TGGTCACCTGCTTTGGATAATACGGCCACTACTACTTATACCTTTACTCCAACAGCCGGGCAGTGTGCGACGACGACAACACTAACTATTACCGTCAATCCGAACATTACGCCGACCTTCGCAGCCGTTGCACCGATATGTTCAGGAGCGACCCTGACTGCATTGCCTACGACTTCAACTAATGGCATCACAGGAACCTGGTCGCCTGCCCTCGATAACACAGCAACTACTACTTATACCTTTACTCCAACGGCAGGGCAGTGTGCAACGACGGCTACATTAACGATCACAGTCAATCCGAACATTACGCCAACGTTTAATGCGGTGGCGCCGATCTGTTCGGGAGCTGCTTTATCGGCATTGCCAACTACTTCGACTAATGGTATCACCGGAACCTGGTCACCTGCTTTGGATAATACTGCCACTACAACTTATACGTTTACCCCAACAGCAGGGCAGTGCGCTACAACGGCAACGCTGACAATTACCGTTAATCCGAACATTACGCCAACGTTCACAGCCGTTGCTCCAATTTGTTCAGGAGCGACCCTGACAGCATTGCCAACTACATCGACTAATGGCATTACAGGAACCTGGTCTCCAGCTTTGGATAATACAGCAACTACTACTTATACCTTTACGCCAACAGCGGGACAGTGCGCAACGACGACAACTTTGACTATTACAGTTAATCCGAATATCACTCCGACGTTCGCAGCCGTTGCTCCGATCTGTTCGGGAGCTACTTTATCGGCATTGCCTACAACTTCTACTAATGGCATCACTGGAACCTGGTCTCCAGCTTTGGATAATACAGCAACTACTACTTATACCTTTACGCCAACAGCGGGACAGTGCGCAACGACGACAACTTTGACTATTACAGTTAACCCGAATATCACTCCGACGTTTTCAGCCGTTGCTCCGATCTGTTCGGGAGCTACCTTATCGGCATTGCCTACAACTTCTACTAATGGCATCACTGGAACCTGGTCGCCTGC
>NZ_JBJMLX010000469.1:0-1725 GCF_045805085.1 Niastella sp. | reverse complement strand
CGATGGTTCTTTACAAGACGTAATCAATAACCCCCTGACGTACCCGAACGTAATGTACACCTTCCACTTTTATGCAAAGGACCACCGTACGGAGTATTTGAACCAACTGAATAAAGCATCAGACCTGTTCCCTGTATTCGTAACCGAGTTCGGTACACAGGAAGCCAGCGGTGATGGTCCCAACGACTTCGCCATGGCGCAGCAGTACATCGATCTGATGGCGAGAAAAAAGATCAGCTGGACAAACTGGAATTACTCTGATGATTTTCGTTCCGGCGCTGTATGGATAACAGGAACCTGTTCAAACGGTCCATGGACACCCGCCAGGTTAAAGCCAGCGGGCGCCTGGGTCCGCGAGCGCATCCTGAGCCCCGCCGATGATTTTCCTGGTGGCGGCACGCCTGTTTGCGAACCGGTTACTGCCAGCAGCAACGATGGCAATTTGCCTTCCAATGTGCTGGATAACGACCTCAACACCCGTTGGTCTGCCAGCGGTGATGGGCAGTGGATCCAGGTCTGTTTAAATACACCAACGGCGGTTACCGGCGTTCAGATCGCATTCTACCAGGGCTCTACCCGTACATCTGGTTTTGATGTGCAGGTGAGCGACAGCGGTTTAGTCTGGAGTAATGTTCTGACCAATATACACAGCAGCGGTACTACCAACAACCTGGAAACATTCTCCTTCACGCCACGTACGGCAAAATATGTACGTATTGTAGGGCATGGCAACAGCGTGAATGCCTGGAACAGTTATACAGAAGTGAAAATACAAACAGGTACAGGCGGCAATAACCAACTGTTCACATTGTTGCCCACACAGGATGCGTATGTACGTGATGGCGCCAATGCCACACTGGTGCATGGCGTAATTGATTCTACTTTATTAATGACGAAAATAAATCCAACCACTGCTACCGGTAACAACCGCGAGTCGTACTTACTGTTCAATGCCAACAGTGTGAGCGGCACTATCAATTCTGTAAAATTAAAAGTGTATGGTAAGGTAGATCAAACGACAGTTGCCTCCATACCAGTAGGCGTGTTCTCTGTGGCCAATACCAGCTGGACAGAAAATTCACTGACCTGGAATAACAAACCGGCTGCCGGCACTACTGCCCTGGCATCTGCCGATATCCCGAGTGCAGCTTACGACTATGCCATCTGGGATGTTACCAGTTATGTAAGAAGTGAGATCGCCGCTGGTCGCAAACTCATCGCCCTGTCGCTGAAGAGCCTGGCGTCGAACGATTCGCGTATTTTTTTCAATTCAGCGGAAACCGGCAACAACCCGCCTCAACTGGTGATAGATGCTACCACATCTACCCAGCGGATGATCGTTGCCTCGATGATAGATCAGTCGACCAAAGCTGCAACCGGCGCCACCCTGCAGAGCTATCCCAATCCGTTCAAAAACAACAATACGATTGTTTTTAACCTGAAAACGCCCGGACATGTTTACCTCTCCGTATACGATCTAACCGGTAAAGAGGTAGCGGTGCTGGTGAATGGCAACCAGGCCGCCGGCACCCACCAGGCTACTTTTGAGCCGCGCCGTTTGCCTGCCGGTATTTACACCCTGAAAATGGTGCATAATGGTAAAATAACAGCCACAAAGCTGGTGAAAGAATAGGCTACTGATAACGAGAAAAACAGCAACATAGGGTCATCCGTGAAAAGCGGGTGGCCCTTTTTTAGCCGTTATCCACAATCCAGGCCGATTTT
>NZ_JBJMLX010000468.1:0-3653 GCF_045805085.1 Niastella sp. | reverse complement strand
TTTATACACCACGTCCGGTCCGCGGTCAACCTCCATGCCGTGCATGGTTTGGTTTTCGGTTTGATCGGCGATCAGCCAGCGGCGTACATCCCAAAAGCGAAATCCTTCAAAAGCCAGTTCCAGTCTTCTTTCTTTCCGGATTACGGCGCGCATTTGCGCCTGGCTTAAACCGGCAGGCAATTGCCAGGGCCGTAAACCAGCCCGCTGCCGGATGGCTTCCAGGGACTGATACACTTCTGCGGTTGGCCCCACCGCTTCATTGGTGGCTTCTGCAAAATTCAGCACCACTTCTGCATACCTGATCAGTGGCAGCACACGCGACGTGTTGCCTACGCTGTTGTTGATCACATTCGGGTCAACCATTTTATAGATGTACAACCCGGTGGGCGTGCCTTTATACACTGCATCGCCACTGGAAGCCACAGCGGGGGTAACTGAGGTGTTGAGGTACAACTGCACCGGTGAAGGCTGGTTGGTACCAAATGTTACCCGAAGCGTTGAATCGTGCATGATCGTATACCCCAGCCGAGGGTCGCGGTGCTGGTAAGGATGGGTGGGATCGTATCCCGAAGCGGGATCAGTGATGTCCAACCCATTGTTCATGGGAAAGGCGTCTACTATTTCCTGGTAAGGGAAAGAACCGCCCGAGCCGCCACGCGAAGGCGCATCCCACAACGACTCCAGGTATTTGTTATCGCCCATCATCCGGGGCAGGATGTATTCGGTATTATACCGTTTGGTGAACAGCTCGGTGAAACCATAGCCCGGCTCGCCGGGTTTTGACGTGGAGTCTACAAACAACTGGTAGGCGTTGAGTGCTATCACCGCTTTGGCGGCATCGGCGGCCAGTTGCCAGCGTTTGGGATCGGCATCGGGATAGGCTACAATATTGGCGAGGTTGGCGTCGCCGGCCGCCATGCCGCCATTGTTAAATAAAGGGCTCGCAGCAAATAACAACACCCGGGCTTTCACTGCCAGACAGGCGCCTTTGCTGGCCCGGCCATACTGTGCGCCCGTCCAGGTAGTAGGCAGCACCCCTGCGGCCGCATCCAGTTCGGTCAATACATAGTTTACACATTCCTGGTAGGTGTTGCGTTTTACATCGATGTGATCGGCCGATGCATAAATGGTATCGCCGATCAGCGGCACGCCGCCATAGTGTTGCATCAGCATGGTATAATACCAGGCACGGAGAAAACGGGCCTCAGCGGACACCTGTGTTTTCAGGGCGCTGTTGAATGGGATAACGGGCAGGTGTTTCAGGAACTGGTTAACCGCGCGAATGTTGGCGTAACATTTTTTCCACGCATCGTCGGGAACAACTGTGGGGTTTACCGAACCAGTGGCAAATTGTATAAAGCCATTGGTGCTGGCTGCATTGGGCCCTTCGGCTTCATCACAGGCAGCTTCCAGTCCGGCCCCAAAAGTACCGGGTACATTGGTAAACCGGCGCGGGTCGGTGGCAAACCCGAGATCTACATAAATATTATTCAGGAACTGCATGGCGTTGGAGCTGTCGCTGAAAGTGGTGTTCTCATCCAGGCTCGAGGTGACGGTCTGGTCAAGAAAACTCGTTTTCTTACAGGCAGTCACCAGGGCCATCAATACGCAGATCGTTAATACTGCTATGGCAAGTTTTTTCATTTTCAAGCAATAGTTGGTTTAGTTGGCGGACATTACAGGCGAGCTCAACATATGGTAAAATTGTACAGGTTTTCAGGCCCGAAATGGCGAAAAATATTTTGTGCTCACGTTAAAAAATGGTCGACCGGAGGTGTTAATTTGACCCCGGATTGAAAAAAATGGTTGAGCAGATAAGAGGCGGAGCGATGGGTAACCGGCCCGTTATGGTGATAATTTGGAATGCGTACCCAACAGCGGTGATATACCAGTTTTACTATCATACACAAGCAATTAGCGTTAAGAAATCAGGCGTTTCGGCCTTGTCGTTTTTGGCTTTTTGGAACCGGCAATTCGTGATTGCCTGATTAAATGTAAAAAGAAAAACCGTTTTAGGAAGTCCTTTTTCATACTTTTCTACCTCGATCAAAATAGATGATGTTATAATAGTACAATGTTTACCCTCTTTGGATTATTCCTGCTGCTGGCTTTTGTGGCCGCTTACTTTGTTTTCCGGTTGGAATACCGGCGAAAAGAGGCGGAAGGGTTCCTCCATCCTTTTCCCAGACCTACCCGTATGGTGCATCCGCTTTGCTGGGGCTTGCTGGGTTTTGTGGCCGGGGCTAAGATCGTTTACTGGTGGCTGCACCGTAACTTATACCTGGGCACACCGCCCGATTTTATCTTTTCTACCCGTGGTAACGGGGTAGCGGGTTTGGTGGTTGGATTGATTGTATGGCAAATAGCCAGGCGTCAATCACCGTCCAGAACAGGAAGCGAACCCATGCATCCCTACCAGTTGATGGACTACCTGTTGTTGTATTGCGGGTTGTTTGGTTTTGCCGGCGCCATCCTTTTTGCCCAACTGGATGCCCTTGCCAGTGGTGAACCCTTCTTCACCTTCCATGGATTGAATTACTATGGCGGGCTGATCGCGGGTGCGCTTACTTATTTATACATCAATAAACGGTACGGCATTCGCCCCGCCATGGCAGCGGATATTGGCAGTCCGGGCATGATGCTGGCTTATGCCATTGGCAGAATGGGCTGTCATGTAGCGGGCGATGGCGACTGGGGCATTATAAACAACCAACCGAAGCCGGGCTGGGTGCCGCAATGGTTATGGGCCAGCAGGTACCCGCATAACAGTGTGCATCAGGGCCTATACATTCCCGGGTGCACGGGCAGTCACTGCACCGTACTGACCACACCCGTTTACCCTACCCCTTTGTATGAAGCTCTTATCTGCCTTTGCCTGTTTTTACTGCTTTGGAAACTGCGCCGCACCCTAAAAAAACCAGGAATTCTTTTCGCTTATTTTGCCATCCTGAATGGTGCTGAACGCTTCTGCATCGAGTTCATCCGCATAAATCCCCGTTATGAGATCGGCTATTGGAATCTAAGCCAGGCACAGGTTCTTGCCCTCGGCTGGATGCTCACCGGGCTGATCGGGCTGCTGCTTTCCACGCGCAAATTGGCCCTTCATAAGTAGTACTATTTTACCATAGCACAAATTTCATCTGATAAAAAAGTATTTAATATTAATTTTTAGCACTTACTTTTAGTTCCAACTTCACTGCTGATTGCCTGCTTATGAACCGTTACGCCCCAATAGGAGGAGCTATTATCGCTGGTTGGTGCCTGTTTGTTGCCGTGCAACAGGCGGTGTTTATGTTGGGGTGGATAGCCCTGGTTCCGTTATTGATTCCCTTGTTTGGTAAACAATCTACGCTCACTCCTTTCCGGGCCGGATTGATCTCGGGCGCTGCTTTCTCCTGTATGGCCTTTGCCTGGATGATTACAGGTATTCCTGCTTTTACTGGTTTGTCGATTGGTTATGGGGTCGTTATTTTTCTGGTATGCGTCTTCCTTTTTTCTCTTGCTTTTGCGGCTATATTATGGATCGCTTTTCGGATCCCCCATCCTTTGTTTATTGCAGCGGTATGGACACTCGCGGAAGTGGTGTTGCAAGGGGCGGCAGGCAGCCTGCCCTGGTTCCTTTTTCATACCGGCAATGCACTTTCGGCTAATCT